>JBEKSO010000363.1:0-4585 GCA_049516935.1 Thermoguttaceae bacterium | reverse complement strand
ATAATTGGATCGGTAGTGGTTGTCAAGCGTCAATGGCGGTATATTTATCCTGGAATTTGTATATTTATTTAGAACCTGTCCGAAGACCTTTGACTTGATGAGATGCAATAAGTTGGAACGCATTGACAATGGCAGTTATGTTCTCACACCGGCCCGCCCGCGGAGGGAGCGGGGAATTTTCCGCTAGGCTCTTAATTTATAGGCAAGTGGATATCACTTTAAAACGACTTTATCGTAAAATACCTGATTCCATATAATAGAATGACTGAAGAACCATTCGCCCTGAAGGACCGCTTATTTGCTACACCAGCCTGGAACCGCTGGATCGGGCGATCCGTGTTTTCATTGAGCGTAATCATGTGCCTTTACCTCGGAGCGACGTTCTGGGCGGCCCGCGGTGATTTGATGCACGCGATCAGACAACTCCCGATAGGCGCGTTGCCAAGCGTTATTGGTCTTGTGTTATTGGGATGGGCATTACGCGCCGGACGATGGCAATACTATGTGCGCCGGATGCAATGGCATATTCCCTTCCATCTTAGCTTGATTGCTTTTATCGCGAGTTTTGCTTTCACGGCCACTCCCGGCAAGGTTGGCGAGGCGGTCAAATCCGTGCTTTTGCGGACTCGCCACAATGTGTCGCTGGCAGAGGGGCTCGGCGTTTTATTGGTGGAAAGGCTCGGCGACCTGCTGGCCGTGCTTGTGCTGTCCATAGGCGGGCTGGCCCTGCTCAGCGACGCGATCGTCTATTTTGTCTTTGCTGCACTTCTTGTGGTTGCCATGACTGTCTTCGTGAGCACTCGGCAAATTTACATACCCATCCTGTCGCTGACGGCCAGAATTCCAAAACTGGCGGCTGTGGCGCAGAAGGCGCTTCGCCTGCTGGAAACCGGCCGCACGCTGCTCCATCCGATTCCTTTCCTGATTGGAGTCGGGATTGCCATAATCGCGTGGGGTTGCGAAGGCTGTGCGTTCCATATCCTCGTGCGAAGTTTTGGCGTGCAGACGCAGTTCTTGACCTCATGCTCAATATACGGGGTCGCGACGCTGGTTGGCGCGCTGTCCGCGATGCCCGGAGGTTTGGGGAGTTTTGAAGTAGTCATGGTGCTGCTACTCATGCGACTTGGCACTACCCTGGCCGCGTCCACTTTGCTCGTGGTTTTATTTCGCTTCTGTTCACTCTGGCTTGGCAGTTTTGTAGGACTGCTCTTTCTGTTGTGCTGGCTGGTTTTCGTGTCGCCGGCCAACGCGACTCAAACTCCCGGAGATTCCTTATGACCGACTATCCGCAAACGGATCGATTTGAATCGGCTTCCGTCATCCTTCCGGTGATCAACGAAACCACGTCGCTCGAGGAGACCGTGAAAATCATCTTGCGCGACGCCAAGGACCGCATAAAAGAGCTTTTGATCGTCGTCTGTAAGCGAACCACACCTGAATCCATGGCGGTAGTGAACCAACTCCGCGGCACGCTGGGCGACATGGTCGTGGTCCTCGAGCAAAAGTTGCCGTTCCTCGGAGGAGCTCTGCGCGATGCATTCGACGCGGCGTGCGGCAGCCATGTCATCATCATGGCCAGCGACTTGGAAACCAATCCCAACGAAGTAGGCGTGTTGATCGCCGAAGCGGAAAAAAATCCCTCGGCCATTGTGACTACTTCCCGCTGGATCAAGGGGGGAGAGTTCCACGGGTACTCAAAGATAAAGTTGATATGCAATTGGATCTTTCAGCATTTTTTTTCGCTCCTTTATGGCACATCTCTTACCGATATGACCTATGGTTTCAGGATTTTTCCCACAAAGCTGGTGCAGGCCATCCGATGGGAGGAAGTACGGCATCCCTTCAATCTTGAATCCATCGTTAAGCCGCTACGGCTTGGCGTGCCGGTCATCGAAATCCCCTCGGTTTGGTACGCCCGCATCGAAGGCGAGTCGCAAAACCCATTTTTCCGCAACTTTGCCTATTTCCCCATCGGCATCAAGACGCGATTCGCCCGCAGGCAAGAGATACTCAAGTCGGCTCACTAAGCATAAATTTAACATAAACAATCTCTTTCATCTTTGAACGAAAGACAGTCTATGAACAAAGTCATTGTAACTACTACCATCAATCCTCCAACAATAGCGATTGAAAAGTTCCAAGCCATGAAGGATTGGAATTTAGTCGTCATCGGCGACTTGAAAACCCCGGCCGATTATCATTTGGAGCGGGGAATCTACGTCTCGCCCGCCGAACAAGAGAAATACGACCCGGCTCTTTCGGAAGCGATCGGCTGGAACTGCATTCAGCGGCGCAGCTTCGGCCTTCTTTGGGCCCGGGACATGAAAGCCGACCTCGTCGCCGTTGTCGACGACGACAATATTCCTCTTGAAGGATGGGGGCGGGACCTTATGATCGGCAAGCAGGTCGAGGTCGACTATTACGAAACGGACCTGCCTGCTTTCGATCCGGTGGGAGCCACCAATCACAAGCATTTATGGCACCGCGGTTATCCGCTTCAGCTACTGTCCAAACGCGATTACGGCGCAAAAACCCGCAAGATCGTGCAAGTCGACGTCCAAGCCGATTTTTGGAATGGTGATCCGGACATTGACGCCCTGTGCCGCTTTGAACATGCCCCGGAATGCGACTTCGATCCGAGCCGCTTCCCAATGTCGGCCAATAAAATGGGACCATTCAACTCCCAAAACACGTTCCTCGGCGGCGAGTGCTTGAAGGATTATTTCCTTTTTCCCCACGTCGGCCGCATGGATGATATCTGGGCATCATACTATCTCCAAGCCAAGGGACGCCGCGCAGTATGGGGTAAAGCATCCGTGTATCAACAACGCAACGTGCATGACCTGATCCGCGACATGCGTCAAGAATACCTGGGTTATGAGAACAATCTGAAGCTTGTGCAAGACCTCGCTCGGGATCCCGAGTCCATACACGCATATTTGCCCGGCCGTTCGATTTGGGCGTTCAAACTTTATCGGAGACACTTCAATCATGCCTAAGGTTCTCGTGACCGGCATCCCCTGCATTAAATCGTCGGCTTTCCGCAATCCGCATCCAGGGCACGTTGCAGAACAAGCCCGAACAGGTGGAGACCGACTCCCGCAAGGCCCTTGCCGAGGCCTCGGCGGCGGCCCAGGAATTCGCCGGGGAAATGGCAATGCATGCGTGAATTCGGAAAAACCTGTTTGCGAGCAGGCCTAAAGGCTCTATTCAATGCCTGGAACTATTTGAGTTGCAGCGGAGTAACGCGGCGATATGCGTATACGGCCTCCAACCGATGGTCGAAATCTTTTTTGGTGCTGAAGTTCCGCAATATAATTTCTGGCCGCGTCAGATCGTCCCAGAATACATCGAGGATTTCGATATGTTGATAATAAATTCCTTCGCTCTTCAGGGCTTCGATAATTCCTTCTACTATTCGTTTAGAAGGGCCGAATGCGATGAAATAATCGGATGGAATCCGGCCGAGGAAATGAATCGGCGGCAGGGCCGCGAATTGTTGCTCGGGCGGAGAATTCAACTGCCAGGCATATATCGGCTGAGGCGCATGATACATGAGCGAATACCCTATGAAATCCGGCACTACCCAAATGCTCTCCCCCTTGTGAACGTTGTCTTCGATCCACTTGACGGCGACTTCTATTGTAGTAACCTGCGGGATGAAAAGTTCTCGAACGAATTCGGCTGGTCTGCAACTCCACTCCCCCGGCGAAAATGGATGATTCAATATGTTCGATCCAAAGACAAGCACGGCCAATAACAGGGCGAGCGGCCACTTATAGCCTGCCAAGGACACGATAACCAGGGCCGACAATCCTATGAACAATGGGATCAAGGGCACAAGGTAGCGAACATTTGCCAGGTATGTCAGCGATATGTGCTGCGGAGAGAAAATTACGACCGTGAGTATATAACAAATGCCGGCAATAATACCCCGCAAAAGCCAAATGTTTCGTTTCCATATATACACCGGCAGCGCGGCCAGCATTACGACGCCGATGCAGAATTCGCTGGCGTTAAGATCCCGTAAGTTCCACCATAATAGCTGAAGTTTGTCGAGGAAAATGATTCGCCCGGGCAAATCCGGCGCTACTTCATCGCCGGTCGGATTGAAGATCCACAACGTAACAATGCCTATGATTAGTTGCGGTCCCAGCAATAAAAGCCACTGGCCAAATTTCAGCCTCCACCGGCGTCGTGCGAATAAAAGGTAATCGCAAGCCAACGCGGCGTAAAGCGCGGCATACGACAGGTAGTTCGTGCCCAGCAAAAGAACCGAGGCCAGCACGATCCCCGCATACTCCCGCCATCGGCCCTTCCAATTCAGATACAGATAAGCAATCGCCAGCGAGAGCAATATTGTCAGGGAAAAGTACCGGCACTGGCGACAAAACAGGTATAACTGTACATTGCACAGCAATCCGATTGACAACACAATCCAGGTCGATGCGCTAATGGCGCTTTGTATCATCCAGTATAAAAGCAAGCAAACGCTTAACAGGCCGAAGACGGCAAAGGGGAAACGCGGCCAAAAAGAGCCCGTGCCATTCGCCCCGACGAACGGGGCGGCTATGTAATAAGGCAC
>JBEKSO010000362.1:0-4596 GCA_049516935.1 Thermoguttaceae bacterium | reverse complement strand
GATAGCCCCATAACAGCGAGCGGGTAGCCAACTCCACGGCCACCAGGGCCCCCGTGGAAGTGGGGCACACCAGAATTCCGTCGGCGTACGAGGGCGAAATTCCCGACATTCGCCGTATGGGCGGACCTTGTTGGGAGTTCTGCTCCATCACGGCCAATAATTGCTGCGACCAGGAAAGATTCCCATTGGCCGCGTCCAAAACCAAGAGGCGTATTTCACCCTTCGTTTCCGCCAGCACGTACAATTGCCCCATCAAGGGCAGCGGCGGACCAAGGAAAAAAGTATCCGCCAAGCGAACGCCGAAATCCTCGGCATTCCCTCCCGACTGCCACTTGAGTTTGCCCGTGCGGATTTCGTAAGCCGCAAGTCGATTGGAGTCTTTGTTAGTCGTAAAGTTATTGAAATTGATCCCCCTGCGAACGGAATCCATACCCTGTTCCGGCCCCAGATCTTCAATGGCAAACACCAGCCGTCCGTCGCTGCTTAACGTGCCGAAGGTGGCGTCGTTCAATGCGCGATGACTCAGTAAGACAGCCATTAAAGACGCTTGCACATTCGGATCGTTATCGCCGGCGGCCGGGGAATTTTCCGGCAAATCGTCCAGCGGAACTTCCCACAATCGCTTGCCGCTGGCAAAATCCAGCGCCTGTAAATTTTTATAAGTCCGAATCAGCACCACGTCGTCGACCACCAGGGGGTGCGAAGCGGGCAGCACGGCAAGACCTCGTTCCAAGTTGCCCCGGCGGGTCTGCCGCATAACCTCTTCCATCAAGGGATCGTCAGTCGCCGGCGACTGCCAACACAGGTTCATAAGCGGAGCGCTGCCGTTGGCGACCGCATTGCGCTGCGGATTGCCCCGGAACATCAGCCAACGATCGGCTTCGGCCGACTCCGAAACCCGGCCGGTTCCCACCAGTTTTGTCAGCCAGTCGAGGGCTTCATCGCCGTTGTTCAGTAAAGCGCCTTTCCCGTCGGCCGCTTTCATGGGGAGTTGGGGATGATTTCGGCGAAAGGTCAAAAGCGCCTCACGCGCCTTGTCCGGGGCGCCGGATTGGAGCCAGCCGACAGCCATTGCCAGGGAAAGGGCCGGCTCGAATTGGTCGCCGGCTTCAGACGAATCCACCAGCCTTTGCAAGGTTAAGGCCCCGGCCAGCGGTCTGCCATGATCGAGATGATCTAAGCCGAGCAAAAAAGTAGCCTCGTAACCGGCGCGGGTATGGAAAAATCGCCGCGAAACTTCGGCCAAACCTTGCGCGTCGCCCGCGGCCGCCGCCTCTTGCAAAAGTCGTTTGGCCTTTGCGCCGAACTCCAACTCGTATAACTCCCGACCCTCGCGAGGCATTTGGCCGATCAGATGTTGCGCCTCGGCCTTCAAACTGCGATGCAGGGGTTTATTTATTTGCGGTTGGAAAAAATAGTCTTCCGGACCTTCAAGTATGGCGCCTAAATTCTGCACTGCTTCGCCATACCGCCCTTTGGCTATCAACTCTTTAGCTTGGGAAAGTTTTTGCAGGGTCCTCCGATCCGGTGGAAGAAAAATGTTGTCGCTCGGGTCATCGTTGTTTGCGGAATTATATCCCATAATAACAGCCATGCCCGGAAACGGCTGCCCTCGGACTCTCCGTTGAGGTTGAGGAAAAAGAGGTCCGGGCTGTGCGAAAGCATCCGCCGCAAGGGTTGAAAAAAGGACTGTCCAAAGCAAAAGATATGAACAATCGAAGACATTCCTTGGCTTCGGGTTCATGAAATGGTCCTTTTTTTGAGCCATACGTCGCATATCCAACCGGCATGCAAGGGAAGGCCCATCTTTAGTATGCCGCCGCCGGGAAAAAGTTCATCGTTTTTCCTACTGATATATTCTATACGTGCCAATCTACCCCGGAGGGGATAATTATCGCGTAACTTCAAGCAACTAAATATCTTAGATGATTTATAAGTCATTGGCAAGATTTGGCCGCCGTTGGGCACATTTCAGGGCATTTTAAATGCCAATTTACGCAGATATTCACTCTATAGTGCTATTATCAGTTACCCTGCATGTTTTTACGTTAATCGTAACCCCAGTTAGCGGTTTTTGTTTCTGCTCACAGTCCCCAACCCAAGCAGAATCCTGGTCGCGGCCGGTAAAAACCCCAAAAAAACGGGAAAAAACGTTGTAAAAATGATTTTCTTGCAGAAAATCCCGGGTTTTTACCATTTTACGGGTTGCTTTTTTCGCTAAACTGACTTAAATCATCATGTCCACACGTTCGGACAGACAAGTTGTTTTCCATATTAACCATACATGGAGGGAGATAGTTTATGGCCAAAGCAGCCAAGAAAGCCCCATCAAAGACCGAGATTCTCAGCAATATCGCCACTGCAACCGACCTACCCAAGAAAAAGGTGGCCGAGGTGCTCGAGGCGCTAACCGCTGAAATCAAGAAGAATCTGAGCAGTCGCGGACCCGGCATATTTGCCTTGCATGGTCTGGTGAAGATCGAGAAGAAAAAGGTTCCTGCCCGGCCGCCCCAAAAGAACTGGCTCAATCCTTTCACCAAGCAATTGGAAGATCGTCCGGCCAAGCCGGCCTCGGTGAAGGTGAAGGTTCGCGCCCTTCGGGCCTTAAAGGACATGGTCGTTTAAGCCGGCCCAAGAAGATCGAATTCAAGAAAACCGCTCGCCCGCACGACTGCGGCCGGGCGGTTTCGATCTTTTTATCACCCGTTGCTTGTGACTAATCAGTCTTTCCTGCCACTGATATAATCTCACGTCGCATGTCTAGTCTCGTTAGGCAAAGTCGTCGATACATCCGGCGGCCGAGGAGGCAATTGCTGCGGCGGATTATACGGATTGGACGTCGGGTTTGGCGGCGTGGGCAATATTTCGGGCATTGGCACTTGGCCTGGGGCCGGGACGCCGGGTTGTTGTGCGCCTGGCGGCGGGGTGACCGGCATGCATATCTCTGGCGCCGGGGGCGGATTAAGTCGTATTTCCCAACCACCGCCCAGGGCTCGATAAATCGAAATCAGGCCTTGGGCAATCTGGCCGCGGGCTTGCGCCCAGGCGTCTTGCTGCGTTATCAAATTCTGTTCGATCAGGGCATAGCGGTTGAAGTCAAAACCTGTTTGACCCGTTTCGTAAAGCCGCAATGTGATGCCGCGGGCGATCTCTCCGGCCTTTACGCTATCGTTAAGAATCTTCGTGCGTTCTTGGGCTTGCAAGAAAGTCACCAGACCGTCTTCGACTTCCTGGTTTGCCACGAGCACCGTGTTTTGATAGGCCGCTATCAGCTCTTGGAATCTGGCATCCTGGAAGTGGACGTTATTCACGATTCTTCCGTAATTGAGAAGTTTCCAATTAAACGAGGGGCCGACCTCGCCGTTGAATCCTTGCGGGGTAAAAAGTTCGGGCAAATTATGGGCCGACCAACCCATCGTGCCGCCTATGGAGAATATGGGGTAAAGATCGGTCTCAGCGATGCCGATTTGTTCGGCCTGTGCGGCGGCAGTGCGTTCTGCCCGCCTGATGTCCGGGCGTCGGCTGAGCATTTCGCAGGGGATGCCGAGGGCTACTTCCGGCGGAGCATCGGGAATCGGCGCGTTGCCTAACATAGACATTAAATCGGCGGGGGGTATGCCCAGCAGGGTGCACAATTGATCGTTGGCCTGGCGTATGTCGATTTCCAAGAGAGGAATGGCCGCTTCGGTCTGCTTCAAAGTGCTTTCGGCTTGGTAAATATCCAAGTCGGCAAGAGTGCCGACATTTTTTCGGGTCTGGGTTAGTGCGTAAACGCTCATCTGCACTTGCACATTCTCGGTTAGCAGCTTGATCCGTTCTTGGTCGGTTCGGATCTGCACATAATTTGAAGCGATATCGCTCAGCAGCGTGACCATCACATCGTCGTAGCCTGCAACAGAGGCCCCCAACTGATCGTCGGCCGCTTGGATTGCCCGGCGCAAACGGCCCCATAAGTCGAGTTCCCATTGCAGATTGAAATTGAAGTTCCAATTGTCGAAGAACCCGCCCGTACCCGATCCGGAACGTATATAACTTCCTGAAGCAGTTTGCGATTGCGGAAAAATTTCTCCCCTGGCAATAGCGAGCTGATATCGGGCTTGAAGCACGCGGAAAGCGGCTTGTTTAACCGTGAGGTTTTGCCGATAAGCGTATGCGATCAGGTTGTTCAGCACCGGGTCGTTGAATATGTTCCACCACTGGCTTATATCATCGCATTGGCTGCGAATGCGGACGTCGGCGGCATCGATCCAGTTGTTGGCCACAGGTGCCGCAACCGGACAGTAATTGGGCCCTACTTTAAAACCATTGCGCACGTACTCGCATGGATTCGTGCACCCGGCGAACAATAAAACCAGCGTGGCAACGGCCGCCATGGAAGCTTGTCGTGGTCCAAGTGCTCGGAGCATCCTTGCGATCCTTTAGACGGAAAAATGTTCCATTAAAACAGGTGATGCCAAATTGCCCGCCCGGCTCGTCCCGGTGATGATCGTCATAACCATATAATTAGGCATAGAAGTCAAAAACGGACTTTGTATCAATATCGGCTCAATAGGCGTTACCAAATCGCCCGGTTAGATCGTACCGGTGATGATCGTC
>JBEKSO010000361.1:0-4635 GCA_049516935.1 Thermoguttaceae bacterium | reverse complement strand
TCAAGCGGTCGAAAAGCACTTTGAAATCGGCGATTGGTCCCGGAGCGGGCGGTTTTATGGCCACCGTGCCCGGCAGCGCGGCCGCCAGCTTTTCGTATTCCCCCTTTGACACCGATTCGTCGTCGCGGGGGAAAAGCTTGCCGAGTATCACCGCCGTCTTGCCCGTCGGTTTCAGCTGCCGCGCCTGAGTCGAGGTTGCCAGCGATATGGTCGGCGAGTATTGAATGCGAAATCGCGAGATCAAAGTTTGCAATTGGCCGTCCACGTTGACTTCCAGGGCCTCGAAGGGCAAATACCATAAAAATCCGTCCGGCACTATTATCAGTTCTTCGAACGATTTGGAGAAATCGGCCCGGGAGCCTTTCAATAATGCCTCCAGCGTTTTCGCCCCCGACTGTTTCCATTTCGTCTCATCCAAATCCTTCAACGTCAGTTCGTGATTTTGCTGAAACTGCCCCATGTCGTGGAGAAAATCCTTGACCTGTTTCGTCATCGCTCCCGGTGGACCGATTTCCCAATTGCTGTAATCGGAACTGCCCATCAACATGCCGTAAAGGCGGTGATTGGCCGCGAAAAAAGCCAGTATGGCGTGACCCTTGGGCAAGGACTTTTTGATTTCCGCCATGCTTCTTTGCGGCGGGAAAATCATCGCCGCCGGTTCGCGCCTCAACGCGATCTCCCGCAACATCACCTCCTCTTGCCCGCTGAACGAAGATAGCTCGACCAAGGCTTTCGACTGCTCTTTGCGCAATGCCTGATCCTCGGCGGCCAAGGGCATGTCGGCCAATTTCGCGCGGATTGCCCGGGCCTGCCCCGAAATCTGCGCGTACTGCGGCCAGCGCGTCAGCAAATCCTGACGCTGCAATAACGATTGCTGGTCGAGAAACTCGGCCGGCGCTTCCAAAATCCATTTGAGCGACTCCAATCGGCCTCCCATGTCCAGAGTGCTGAAAAATCGGTGCCGCCGGGCACGATCGGCTATCTCCCACGCCGTCTCGTATTCGTGCCGCTCCCAGGCGATTTCAAACCAGTGCTCCAGCGAAATTGGATGCGGAGTGATCAACGTCGCCAGCGTTTCCATCGGATCTGTCGTCCAGTCGACAGGCAGCGGGTCGCGCAGCAGTTCACTGTAATAATCCATTGCCGTTCGTGCGGGGGCTGAGCCGCTTGTATAAAGATTGTCGGCCAGAGCGATCTGAAACAGCCGCCGCGATCCATGCTTCATGTAATCCATCGCCACTGTGAAATCGGCCTGTCCTTTTTGATTATTTTTCTGTTGGAACCATAAACCCGCGCTCAGATAACTGAAACGCGCGCCCAGCTGGCCCATCATCGCCCGGCGCTGGCTCAGGACGATCCGGGCGTCGTCTAGCATGGCGGCGGCATCCTTGACTTGACCCAATAAAGAGAAGTTTTCCGCCGCGCAAAGTGCAAGCGATGCCTGCAACTGCCGCAGATTCTTGCCCTTGGCCCATTGCATGGCGCTTTGCAGGGGCGTGTAAAAACCCTTGCGGTTGGTTATAAGATGCGTCAAGGCCGCATAGCGGAAGGCTTCTTCCAAAACGCCGTAATCGGAATAATCGGCCGCCGAGTAAGTCGCCTCCTCAAACGATTGCGTGGCCGCCGGATAATCGCCCCGGGCAAGCGATAACCGTCCCAATTCCAAAAGCGCAACGCATGTCATGGGATGATCGAATTCGCCCTGCACGAGCACCGAGCGCTGCAAGATGGGCACGCCTTGGTTTTCCTTGCCCGCCGCCACGAGCGCCAATCCCCGCTCCACGTCGGCCCATGCCTCGGACCAGTGATTGGGCAGCGTTATCTGGCGGCTCAATATGCCCGCCACCCTTTCCGTCAATGGATCGTTTTTGCTTATGGGCCCCAGTATTTCCGCGCGGCGGCGTATGGCCAACGTTGTGCAGCGGACGATCTCTTGCGGCGAGATGGAATACAGCACTGGCTGCTGCACTACACCGCCTTGCTGTAATGCGATGGATGCGCTATTAATCTGCCCTTGGCTGATTAACATCGACGAAGGATAGTAGCCCAAAGTCGAGCGCCGGGTGCCGGCGCCCCAGGGATACGGCCTGCGCGTGCCCGCCCCTCGAATCTGCGGAAATTGTACCCGGATCATCCAGTCCGGAAAAACAGCCGTAATCTCCAAGGCCAAACTGTAGTGTTCCAATGCCTTGTCGAGCACGCCCATCTGATAGAAACATTCGCCGATCATGGTCTCGTAACAGATCGAGTCGATCCATCGCGATTGACCGGCCTTGATGCAACTCCGGGCCTCGCTCTGAAAGGCATCCAATGCGTTTTTGTAATCGCCCGCGTAAAATTCGCGGAAAATCATAAAATACGTTGCGCTGGGCGCAGTGCGTTCGGCCACCTGGGCCCAAATGGGCGAACTGGCCCCAAAAAGTCCGCTGAACACCAAAACCAGGCCCACAATTTGCCGCTTGAATTTCATCAGTCCGCCGCCGGATGGCTCTTTTCGACTATGCATACCTGCTCCGAATCATTAGCCGGATCATCATCCAGGTAAATATCAGGCAAATGTCAGTAAGTTCTATAATACTATCATATTACGACAATTATTGCGAATAGTGGTGTAATTCTGACTCGCTACCTCTCACGGGATTAATATAAAAAGCCCAGTGGTTGCAACCCCTGGGCTTAAAGACTGTTTTAACCACTTGTAATTCAATAAATGAAGCTAATCCCCTCTCCTTCAGTTTACGCCCTTCGCCTATCCGGCACTGGCGTTAAAGTCACCCACCATGTTTTGACGATAAGGATGGCACCGATTGGATCGGCATTAGTGATTTTGTGTTTAGAAGCAATTGGGAAAGATGGATAATATGGCTAAGTTCCCAAAGATTTCACGGAGGTGGCTAATGACAGGCGAAAAAAAGAATCGTCACTCCTGGAGGGCCATATTGCTATGCATGGGAGCCCTATTCTCCCTTGGTGTGACCGGCTGCCAGGTCGATGTCGGCGGCCAGACCCTGCCCAGCCCCTATTATTTGACCGATGACGTGCAGTACTTCCCGACGGGACCGAAGATGAAACTCCAACAGGAAGCGGACCACATGAAGGCGAGTAATCCAAATCCGGCTTATCCGTCTCCGTCTCCGACTCCGCCGCCGCCACCGCCGCCTGCCCCAGGTCAACCCTAATCGTACAAAACACTCGCCGTCGAATACTCGGGGGGACGGCGCCCGGTGTTGCTGGCGTCCAAGGTGCAATCCGCCGCCACGGCGTTACGCCCTGGTCGTCAGCAGCCTCCGGGAATAAACCGTATGTGTTTTCGCGGTTTTCTCACATAATCCCAGCGCGGACTACGGCCTAAACTAAATTATTGCAAATTGGAGCAAGTTTTTATATTTGTTCAATTTGCAATTTGAAATTTGCAATTGTCAATTTGCAATAAATGAATTTGTGCATGATGTGCTCAAACCTCGTCACCAATACTCCAATAATTATCACTATGCCCGAACTCGAACTATCGCCGGCGGCTCAACAGTGGGTCAACGTCGTATTGATCTGGGTGGGATTCGGCACCCTGTCCGGCCTCCTGGCTACTCTGGTCCTTCCCATGCGACAACCCTCCCATCCCCTGGGCACGCTTATTCTTGGAGCGCTCGGCAGCATGATCGGACTCTTGGGCCTGTCCTGGCTCCTTCAAGGCCGCCAGTTCAATCCCATCAGCCCTCTAGGTTTTCTAGCCGCCACCGCCGCCGCCATCCTCCTCCTAATTCTCTACCGCGCCTGCTCTGCATGCTTCATTAAAAAAGATGGATGATACGAACGCCGGTCCCATCTATAATCACCTAATCTTTAACCCCCGCTTCCATATCCAGCCACTTTTTCAACTCCTCCTTGAATTGCGGCTTGAAGATGCAATTTATGTGGCCGGCACCGTCGATTATTTTTGTGGGCCAGTCGGGGCGGATGTGTTCCAGGGGAACCACATAAAGTTTTTTAACCGGATCGCGGTCGCCTACGATGATTATGGTCGGGATTCGGATGGCCTTGACCTCATCCTCCTTGACCGCAAGCGCGCCCAGGCTCCGCACGCAGGCCGCAGGAGTTCGCGTCGCTTCTCGCTCGGGCAGCATGTTCCAAAAATCGGCCAATGGGCTGTCCTCGCGCTCCCAGCCCATGCCGCCAAGGGCCATCGACCGGACGCGGACGGGATGCAGCGTCGCCAGTTTCATGGCAATCATCCCGCCCATCGAATAACCGACCACGTGGGCCTTCTCGATCTTGAGGTGATCCAAAAGCCGCAACACGTCCTCGGCCATTTCCACGCCGTAGGCCCCCTCCCCTTCAGGCTTGCCCGAATGTCCGTGCCCGCGCACGTCCAACGCGACTACTTGATGGTTTCCGGCAAGGGTCTTAATTATCCCGGGCAAGCGCCAATTCATATCGGCACTGGAGTGAAGCCCGTGGATAAGTACAACCGGTTCTCCCTTGCCCTCAATGGTGTATTGGATCGCAACGCCCTTGGAGTCGAACGTCTGAGGCTTGGACACATCAACGCCGAATACGCGACAAGGCGCCAGCAGAATAAATAATAGATTAAAGGCAGCCAGCGGTTTCATATTTGTCTGTAATTAAACAATCGAATGC
>JBEKSO010000360.1:0-4653 GCA_049516935.1 Thermoguttaceae bacterium | reverse complement strand
AGGACGTGCTGATTTCCAACTGCAAGCTCACCGGACTTATATATGCCTGCATCGGCATCGGCAGCGAAAGCTCGGGCGGCATCCGCAACGTGCGGGTCGAGCATTGCAAGTTGCTTTCCTCCGCCAAGTTCGCCATCCATATAAAGAGCCGCGAGGGACGCGGGGCATTCATGGATGACCTTTCCTTTAAGGATATAGAAGTGGGCAACGCAAAAGGCGGATTCCTCCGGCTCGATCTTCGAAACACCGGCATCATGGGTGCCGAACCGGTCCCGGGCGAGGAAGGAATTCCCTCGGCGAAAAACTACAGCTTTACCGACATCAAGATTGAAAAGTGCGGCACACTGGTCGATGCCAAAGGGATTTCTCCGCTCAAGCCCCTCGATGGATTTACAATTGAGAATCTCAACGGGACTTGCAGCAAAGGCATGACGCTAGTCAATATGAATCACGTCAAACTCCACAACATCAATGTTCAGGGCTTTACAGGTCCGCTGCTGTCAACGGCGAACGTGAGCGGCGACGGCCTGGAGGACGCGGTCCCGTTTACACCGGCTGCCCGGCCCGTTCGCGACATCCCAGCAGGCGGTTAGGAAGATCCGGACTGGATTCATATGGAAAAGCGGCTCTAGCGCAACCTTTGGCCGCAAGCAAAACCCCCCTGTATAATAACAGGGGGCTAAATGGGGACTGTACGGATTTTTGTGTTGGGGTGAAGTGGCACGGCCATCTTGGCCGTGTTTCTTCACGGACTGGAAGTCCGTGCCACCGCTTGACACAAAATTTCTTACAGCCCCGCTAAATGAAGAAAAGCTTCGATGATTCCTTCCGAACACGCCATACCGCTGGACGACGCACTGGGCATTGTGGACAAGGCTCTTTCCGACACCACGATCTCGAGCCGGAAGGTCGCCGTGCGCGACGGCTTTGCACAAATTCTCGCCGCGGATCAACTTTCCAGATTGCATCTTCCGCCCTTTGATAAGGCGTCCATGGACGGATACGCCGTACTCGACGGCGACGTCCGCGACGCCTACAAGGTCCTGGAAACGGTCATGGCCGGAAGCACGCCCACGGCGTCGCTGCGGGCGGGCGCGGCGGTGAAAGTCATGACCGGCGCCCCGGTTCCATCGGGCGCGGGCCGGGTGATACCCCTCGAGCACGTCCGCTCTCACGGCGACGAAATTGAAGTCATCCGCCCGACGAACGATGCCAATATATGCCCTCAAGGCGAGGACGTGCGCCCCGGAGATGTGATTCTTCGGGCCGGAAGGCGATTGGGCCCGCTTGAAATCGCCAATCTTATTAGTTGCGGAATTACGGAAGTCGACGTATTCCGGCCCATCCGCCTGGCCGTATTATCGACGGGCGACGAGATTGTCGATGATCCCAGCGACCTTGGTCCGGGAAAGATCATCAACGCCAACGGGCCGATGCTGGCCTTGTTGGGCCGGCGGTATTCCATGGAAATCGCCGTGGAAAAATCGATTCCCGACCGGCGCGCCGACACGGTCGAGGCGATTTCAACGGCCCTTACGTGCGCCGATCTTGTGCTGCTCTCGGGCGGAGTGTCGGTGGGCGATTTCGATTTCGTGGGCGCGGCCATGGCCGAGGCCGGGCTGTGCCTGCATTTTTCCTCCGTGGCCGTCAAGCCCGGCCGACCGCTGACTTTCGCCACCCGTGGCGGCGCGGCGGTTTTCGGGCTGCCGGGCAATCCGGTGTCGGCTTACGTGATGTTTCACCTCTTCGTTTTGCGCGCGGCCGCGCGGATGTGCGGCATCCCCGGGACTCCGCGGGAAATCACGCTGCGCCTGGGACGCGAATTCCGCCGCCGCAAGTCCGATCGCGTGGAATATGTCCCCTGCCGCATCGGCGACGACGGCGCGTTGATTCCCGTCGAGTATCACGGTTCGGCTCACCTCACCGCCCTCGGCGAAGCCGACGGTCTGTTCATCGTTCCCTTGGACATTTCGTCGATTCCGGCCGGCCGGCCCGTGCGTTTTCTTCCCGTGTTGAAGGAGTGGCAATGATCGACCGCTTCGGACGAACAATCGACTACCTGAGGATTTCGGTTACCGACCGGTGCAACTTGCGTTGCCGCTATTGCATGCCGCCCGGGGGGCTGCAACTTCTTCGACACGAGGATATTCTGAGTTTTGAAGAGATCGTCGACGTGGCTCGATCCGCAGTCGGACTTGGATTGGCCAAAATTCGCCTGACCGGCGGTGAACCTCTGGTGCGCCGAGACATCGAAACGCTCGTCGCCCTTTTGGCGGATATTAAAGGACTGGCCGATCTTGCAATGACCACCAACGGACTGCTCTTGTCCGAATACGCCCTGAAGCTGGCAAAGGCCGGCTTGCGGCGAGTCAACGTCAGTCTCGACGCCATCGATCCGGACAGTTACGCGACAATCACTCGCGGCGGCGACGTCCGCCGGGTTCTGGCGGGAATCGAGGCGGCGCGCCTGGCCGGTCTGAATCCCGTTAAAATCAACTGCGTCCTTGGGCCAAATGGCAGGGACCGTAATGCCAAAGACGTGGACGAGTATGCCGAGCGGGAAGGTTTCGAGGTCCGCTTTATACGGCGGATGGACCTGGCCGCGGGCAGTTTCGGCGTAATCGAGGGCGGCAGCGGCGGCAATTGCCCGATCTGCAATCGCCTGCGCCTCACGAGCGACGGCCAGATCCGCCCCTGCCTTTTCTCCGATCTGAGTTTCAGCGTGCGTCAATTGGGCGCGGCCGAGGCCATTATGCAGGCAGTGGCGAACAAACCCCAGGCCGGTTCCACCTGTTCCAACCGGCCGATTCACACGATTGGCGGTTAAAATGGACGATCTATCGCATGTAGACGAACAAGGCCGGGCGCGGATGGTCGACGTGAGCGGCAAAACGCCCCAGTCCCGCATTGCCCGGGCCGCCGGAACCATCGAACTGGCCCCGGCCACGCGGGAGTTAATCCGGAAAAACCAACTCAAAAAAGGCGACGTGCTTACGGTGGCCCAAATCGCGGGAATTCAAGCGGCCAAAAGAACCGCCGAACTGATCCCGCTCTGCCACCCGTTGGTGCTCGACCGCATCGACGTGACCCTCGCCTTGACCGATGAAGGAGTGTCGGCCGTAAGCGAGGTGGCCTGCGCCGGGCGCACGGGAGTGGAAATGGAGGCCCTCACCGCGGTTAGCGTTGCCCTGTTGACGGTTTACGATATGTGCAAGGCGGCCGACAAGCAAATGCGGATCGGAAATATTATTCTTCTGGAGAAAGTTAAAAGCGATGTCGCGCGATCTTGAAGTGATCTCCGTCAATGTATCTAAGAGCAAGGGCACGATCAAAAGGCCGGTCGAGCGCATCACCATCGACTTAAGCGGCGTGGTGGGCGACGCCCATGCCGGGCCCTGGCAGCGCCAGGTCAGTTTACTTAGCCAAGAGAGCATCGAGCGATTTTCAGAAAAGATGGGACGCAAAATCATGCCGGGCGAGTTCGCCGAAAACCTTACGGTCGCGGGCCTCGACTTTGCCGCAGTGGCCGTTTTGGACCGGTTCCGCTTCGGCGGCGTGGAATTGGAGGTCGCCCAGATCGGCAAACGATGCCATGGCGCGCGGTGTGCTATTTTTCAAGAAGTTGGTCAATGCGTAATGCCGGCCGAGGGGATTTTTGCCCGCGTAGTCCGCGGCGGCCAGTTGGCCCCCGGCGACCGTGGCCAACACCTGCCCCGGCCGCTAAGTTTTCTGATCCTCACGCTCAGCGATCGGGCGGCCGCCGGAGTGTATGAAGATCGCTCCGGCCCGCGCGTTGTGGAATTGCTGCAAAACTGGTTGTCAGGCAGGCGATGGCACGGCCTGCTGGAAGCCAAAATTCTGCCCGACGATGCCGGCCGGCTGCGCGAGGAGATCCAACGGGCCAAGTCCGCCGGCGTGGATGTGATCGTCACCACCGGCGGCACCGGGCTGGGACCGCGCGACATCACCCCGGAAACCGCGGCCGCATTGTGCGATAAGCTAATCCCCGGGATCATGGAAAACATCCGCATGAAATTCGGATCGAGCGAAGCCAATGCCCTGCTGAGCCGGTCCATTGCCGGGGTGGCGGGCAACACGCAGATTTACACCCTGCCTGGCAGCATCCGAGCCGTCGAAGAGTACCTCGGCGAGATTCTTAAAACCCTGGAACACGCAATTCTCATGCTGCACGGACTCGACGCGCATTAGAAAACATCTCAAGAGCCTATCCCAAAAATCCCCACACCCGACCAACCGAACCGGCGGCCTTCTACGCCGCCGCTCGATCACTACCCGCTTGCACGATGGCTTCGATGTTGGGCGAGCAAGAGTAACAGCGTGTGACGTGTTCGATGGCATCGTTCAGATTCCAGCTTTGCCTCCAGACAAGGTAGGCGATGGCAACACTGGGCGACCGGCCCATGCCAACGTTGCAGTGGGTGTAAACCGTCTGGCCGTTTTTCAACAATGTATCTAATGCCTGCACGCACTCGGATAGCTTCCTTCGCAAATCCTCGCCGTCGAAAGCTCTGACCGGAATCCGCCGCACTGCGATTCCCAACTCGTTGCAGCGTGACTCAATTCGACCCCAATCCAATTCACAGTAGTCGAAGTCGTGGTCGGTCTGCAAGTTCAGGATGGCCGTGATGCCGT
>JBEKSO010000359.1:0-4656 GCA_049516935.1 Thermoguttaceae bacterium | reverse complement strand
AACGCGCCACGGAGGGCCACGCCTTGGACCACAAACCAAGTGTACTGATAGTCGATCGTTCTGAAGAAACTCGCGAGGTCCTCGAAACCGCCTTGAATCGGCGAGGCGTGCGAACCTATACTGCCAAACATGCCTCAGAGGGGGTGGAATTACACCGGCGGCATTGCCCTAATCTCATTGTATTAGATTTGGAAATAGATGATATTAACGATGATATTAACCTTGAGCATGCCAAGCAGCCCTTTTGGGCAAATCTGGGTGACAATAACGTCCCTATCATTCTTTTGGGGAACCTCCGCCGCGACCAGCCGCCCATTCCCGGAAGCGAATTTGTCGCCAAGCCCTATCACTTTGGGCCTTTGATTCGTAGAATCGAAGAGATACTCAATAAGTGAAGTGTGAAGAATATAAGAGCGAAGAATTCATTAAGTCTATGATTGCGGCCCTGGTCTGACGTCATTCTTCACTCAACTCTTCATTAACCTTATTCCGGGAGTTGACCTCGTGGCGACGTTATTTGTAATTCGGGGTATGGATCAGGGCACCCGATTCGAGATCGTGGAGCCGATGATTAGCGTCGGCCGCGACGCCTCGAACAACTTCCAATTGCACGACACCGAAGTCTCCCGGCATCATGCCGAAATTCGCTCCCTGGACAATGCATTTATCATCTCGGACCTGAACAGTTCCAACGGCACGTACGTCAACGGCCAGCGGGTCAAGCAGTACTCGTTGAACAGCGGCGATCAATTGCAGATGGGCAGCACGCTCATGCTCTTTACCGGTCCGAGCGAAGAGACCGGAGAAGACCTGGCCAAGGCGGTCGATATCGGTCAGCCAAAGGATCAGGACGAAGGATCCCGCATCGTGCATGCCGTGAGCCAGGAGGAAGGCAGCAAGATTTTCGATACTCAGGCCGAGATGCCGCAGAACTCCTGGCTGGCCCGGGCACGCAGCAACCTGCAAATAATGTACCGCACTGCCCTGGCCGTCAGTCACACGCTCGATATCGATCAGCTTTTGCAGCGGATCATGGAGTTGATTTTCGAATGGGTCGAGGCCGATCGCGGCTGCATCATGCTCATGGACCCGGCCACGAAACTTTTGCAGCCCCGTGTCCGCCGCACCCGCCAGGGCGTTCGGACCGAGGAAAAAATCACCATCAGCAAAACCATTCTCGATTACGTCATCGAGCGCAACGAAGGCGTGATCACCAGCGATGCCCGCATGGACGACCGCTGGAATCCCACCGGCAGCATCTTGCAGATGGGAATCCGCGAGGCGATTTGCGTGCCCATGCAGGGCCGTTACGACATGGTGGGCGCAATCTATATCGACACTTCGACCAGCCCGCAACAATACATCAAAAAAGGCGGAGTCGCCAAATTCACCGAAGACCATCTGAAATTGATCATCGCCATCGGCCACCAGGCGGCCCTGGCCGTCGAAGATACCCGCTATTACTCGGCCATGGTCCAGGCCGAACGCCTGGCCGCCGTGGGGCAAACCATCGCCACACTTTCGCATCACATAAAAAATATCTTGCAGGGCATCCGCGGCGGGAGCTACCTCATCGAAATGGGCCTTTCCGAACACGACGAGGAAGTGGTGGGTAAAGGCTGGAAAATCGTGGAAAAAAACCAGAATAAAATCTCCTCCCTGGTTATGGACATGCTCACCTTCAGCAAGGAACGCGAGCCGGACCTGACCATCGCGAATATCAACGCCACGCTAAACGACGTAATCGAACTAATGCACGTCCGCTCCGAGGAATTCCATGTTCAACTCCTCTACCAGCCCGCCCAGGTCATGCCCGATTTGATTTTCGATCCCGAGGGCATCCACCGCGCGGCCCTTAACGTGGTGACCAACGCCATCGACGCCGTTTCGGAAAAACAGCCGCCCGGCCGGGTGACGGTCCGCACCGAATACGACGCCCAAAACGCCAAAGTTCGCATCATCGTCGAAGACGACGGCCCGGGCATTCCCGCCGATCAAATGGACTTTCTGTTCAGCCCCTTCGTCTCCTCGAAAAAGAGCCGGGGCACCGGTCTAGGATTGCCCGTAAGCCAAAAAATCCTCCGCGAACACGGCGGTCAGATCCAAGTCCACAGCGAACCCGGCCGCGGCGCCCGTTTCGTCCTGGAAATTCCCGCCGTCCTGCCCTCGCCTAATCAAACGGGCCAGGAAATAACCATTCATTCCGCCCCGGAAAAACCAGAAGGACCGCCTGCGGCGGAAGAATGAGCGTTTATAAAGCCGCGACCGTCGGTCGCGCCGTATGACGGCAACGTCAGTTTTCGACGCGGTGTTTCCAGTACTCCGTTTCGCGATGAAGATAATTCCGGGCAAATTCCAGATACAGATTTCTCAATAATTATGTATACTGTCCCCGGAATTCCGGAATTCATGTATACTGTCCCCGGAATTCGGAATTCGCGGAATTCGAATTAGGAATTAATCCATCTAGGATTATGTGCCGCTCCGTTTCAATCCTTCTGGGCAATTGTCGAAGACGAAATCAACCGTACCCCGCGCGATTTTAGTCCATATGCGCATTGCCCATATCCAGCCTTCAACGGTAATCACGTACAATAGCACTGATAGCGCCACGTAAGTTCCCGGAGATATATCTGGGTAAAGAGAGTTCAAAACCTGCGGTAGATGCGAGAAACTCATGGCCATTATTATCCCTATCGCTATGATAGCGTAACCGAAGCGGTACCATTGCCAACGTCCGGTCATATATGTTTCGACAACCTTGAGCTTCACGAGGCTATTGTAGTCTTTTCTATCGGCGTATTCTTTGCGTGAATTCGTTATTGCGTGCTTTATTAGGACTAGGATGTAAATGTAACCTGCGATGTTGATTGCGAGGAACAGGACCAATACAATGCTAAACCATTTTGCCGACGGCACGATGCATAGGAGCGCGAACACACATGCAATGGCAAGAGTTGCCAATACCCCACCTTTCCAGGGAAACCGGCCCTGATTTGGGGCCTTGCAGTATGCCTCTTCTTGTTCATCCACGTCGTTGATGAGACCAGCCACCCAGGACAGATAGTAGAGACTCAAAGCGATTTTTGTTAACAAATCGCCGGATAAATTACCAATGATCTCACCAATTGGAACGCTCTTCAACTCCAGCCAGCCGTAGAGCACGACCATGACCCCCGCAGACCACTTCACCAACGAACGTGAAGATCGTGCAAAATCTATCAGGACATTTTTGTCATTGGTCACGATGAATATCTCCTATCAAGAATGCTTTTTTCTAGATTCGTAAACGTTTACGGAGTTCTTGCCTTACCATGCGTACCGGAGTCCCTTGGCGGCAGAATAACAACTTTAATTTTGAGTAAGGGAATTCGACATGTCAAGCCCCAAGAGCCTGCCAGAATTCTTGCGTTTGTAGTCGTGCGCTTACGGGAATTCCGGAACTCCGGGGACAGTATACATAGAATTCCGGGGAAAGTATGCATAACTCTCAATAATTGTGTATGTTGTCCCTGGCGCTATGCCTATGATTTTTTACAGTGAAGTCTATCTTTTGCATGACGCATGGCTTCCTCCGCAGGGATGCCCTGAACAACGCCTTCCTCAAGTTCTTTCGCCCGGCGTATAGACATTTCCAGCCACAAGGCTTCGGTGTCCGGCGTTTCGGTTTCATCCAGGCTCTCGATTAATTTCTTCGCCAGCAAAGCCCGAGAAGAGGCGGGCAGGCCCAGTAATTCCACGGCTAGGCGTTCTAATTGCGTTGACATGGCAAATCCTTCATGTGCTTTAGGCTGTGTAGGTTATGCTTAAGCATAACGATGGTGTTATGCTAAAGCATAACCTACTTGCCGGGTGTATTATACCTGTGCTTCCGCCCAAATGACAAGTTCATGTAAGACAAGCCCTTGCCGCCATAACCCTGGCGTGATAGTATTTTTGTGGTCTTTTTCGGAAGGAATGTTGTATGGCACAATATCAGGCGGCGATAATACCTCGGCCTTTGGATTGGAAACCGGCCTGCCCGGACGATGTTCCGCTGGAGCTGGACGGGCCAGTGGCCGTGCTGGGCCAGTGGGACGATCTTTTCGAGGCGGTCGCTCGGGCGATCGAGCACAACGAGAGCGACGAGGCACGCCGCCGCGGCCGCTGGGCGGTTGTGGTCGAACCCGGTAGCCTGGGCCGAATTTGGCCTGCTGCCCGACTTTGCACGCCGCTTAGTTTTAAAGCCACCGCCATCTGGTGGCCCGACGGCTGGGAACCCAAATCGCCCCTCGACGTGCCCAATTGCGTGTGGCAATCGCAAGGCCGCCAAGGCGGTGAATGGTTGTCCTACCAGCAGGCTGAAAAGACCATCCGCGGGCTCAATCAGCAATGCCTCGATAATCCATCCACAACCTGGTACGTAATAATGGCCGTGGAAAACGAGCCCGTATCGCAGACCGTTTCCTACGATCCTTCCGGCACGGAAACCACGATCGAGATTCGGCGGATACACGTTATCCGCCCCAAAGAAGGCGGCCGCGGCGACTGCACCCACTGTCCGGCCCACGAATTTCAATGCGCCAAGGCCGACTGGACCAGCCAGGTCCAAACCGTTACCGCCACGCACAGCCGGGCCTTTGGCGAATAACCGGCCCGCACACGCCGCGCGCGGGA
>JBEKSO010000358.1:0-4716 GCA_049516935.1 Thermoguttaceae bacterium | reverse complement strand
GCGCCGCGCGGCGCATTGGCCCACTGGATCGTGATAAAAGATCGCATGATAGATAATTATCAACTCGTGGTGCCGACCACTTGGAACGCATCTCCGCGCGACAGCCAGGGACAACGGTCTTCGTACGAGTCCGCGCTGCTGGGCACGCCGGTGGCGAATACAGAGCAGCCGCTGGAGATGCTGCGGACCATCCATTCGTTCGATCCCTGCCTGGCCTGCGCCGTGCACCTGTACGACCCCGGCGGCCGGCACGTCCACCAAGTCAGATTCGATTAGGAGAGCCGCATGAATCCCGTTCACATCCAACGCATCTACGTTTGGGAGTTGCCGGTCCGGCTCTATCATTGGATCAACTTTACCAGCGTCGTCGTGCTGGCGGTCACGGGTTACCTTATCGGCAACCCGCCGGCGATTCAAAGCGCATCGGAAGCCTATGACAGTTACTGGTTCGGCACCCTGCGTTTCTGCCACTTTGCCGCCTCTTTCGTATTCTTTTTCAATTTCCTTTTTCGATTGTATTGGGGATTTGTGGGAAATCGTTACGCCAGATGGGACAACTTCATTTTAGTTCGGCCGGCAAAGTGGCGCGAGATAATCGCCGTGCTGAAGGTCGATATCTTGCAAGTGCTGCGGCAGCCGTTGACTTCCGCCGGACACAACGCCCTGGCCGGCCTGACGTACTTTTTCATGTTCCTGGCATTTCTGTTTCAGGCCGTGACGGGATTCGGGATGTACGCCGCCATGAGCAAGAGCTGGTTCCCGCAGTTGTTCGCCTGGATCGTTCCCCTGATGGGCGGCGATTTTGCCGTGCGGCAGTGGCACCACATGATGATGTGGTTTTTCATCGTCTTTGCAATGGTGCACGTGTACCTGGTTTGTTATCACGATTACGTCGAGGGGCGCGGGGTGGCTTCCTCGATGGTGGGCGGCTGGAAATTCATCGAAAAACAACCTCCATCGCCACACTGAGAAATCTGATTCGCCCGGCAAAGGAAACCCCATGCAGCCCGGTCCGCGCGTGTTGATCCTGGGCATCGGCAATCTACTTATGGGCGACGAAGGCGTCGGCATACACGCCATTAAGACACTGCAGGAAGAGCCCTTGCCGGCCGGAGTGGATCTGGTCGACGGCGGGACGGGCGGATTCAACCTGCTCTCATACCTGGGCGAATATCCAACCGTCATCCTTATAGACGCCGCCATGGACGGCCGCGACCCAGGAAATGTTACGATCATCAAACCGCAATTCTTGAGCGACTATCCGCGCACACTCGCCGCGCACGACGTGGGCCTGCGCGACCTCATCGAAACGGCCTCGCTCTTGGGTTCGCTACCGGTAATGTATCTGATCACTGTTTCCATCGCCGAGATCGGCGAGGGTACGACCGAATTAACCCCGGCCATCCAGCAGGCGCTTGTCGATGTGGTTCGATCCGCGCGAAATATTCTTTGCGCGGAGGGATTTCCACCGGGAAAAGTTTAGTTAGTTCCTGATTTCGATGCTCCCGGTGGCACGGACTTCCAGTCCGTGAAGAAACACGGCCAAGATGGCCGAGCCACTTCACCCCGGTGAAAAAGGGGTCAGAACTATTTTCTATTGACAAGGCCCTCGTGACCGGCTAAGATTGCCGCCATGCCTCGACCTTTGCGACCGATCGACGACGGCCTGGTATATCACGTGATCAACCGCGGCAACAACCGGCAGGCTGTTTTTCGCGGCGAAGGCGATTATTTGGCGTTCCTCAAGGCAATCGGCGATCTGAAAGAGCGCAAGCCCTTCGATTTGTACGGTTACTGCCTGATGGGCAATCACATTCATCTTTTGTTGCGCCCGCGCAAAAGAACCATCAGCCGCATCGTGCAGAGCCTGTTGGTTTCGCACACGCAGCGCTACCATCGCTTTCATAAAAGCAGCGGGCATGTATGGCAGGGGCGGTTCAAGAGCCCGGTGATTCAAGACGACGAGCATTTGCTGGCCGTGCTGAGGTATATCGAGTCCAATCCCTTGCGGGCCAAGCTGGTGGAACATGCCGGCGAGTATCGCTGGAGCAGTTTTGCCAGTCATGGCGGCGGCGAGAGCGACGAACTCGTCGATCCTGTGCCTGCGTACGAATTATTGGGCGTTTATGCGGCGGTACGTCAGCGGCGCTGGTCGGCCTATGTGCATGACACTCCGGACGCTGACGAACTGGCCGCGATCCGCCGCAGCAGCGAAACCGGATTGCCTTACGGCGAGAAGCCCTGGGTTGACAGATTGTGTCGGCGGCTTAAGCTGGATTTGATAATTCGGCCCCGTGGCCGTCCGAGAAAGTCGATAAATTAATGAAAAATAGTTCTGACCCCTTTTTCATTGGAATCTTGCTGGGGGTTCTAGGCGCGACCATCGCCGCGACGTCTGCGCAGGCAGGCGATAAAGCACTGATCGACACCGCCAAATCGCCCCACGCCAAGATGTATATGCCCGATCTGGCCGACGTGAAATGGACCGGCGGGCTGTGGGGCGACCGTTTCGAGGTATGCCGTACCGCGATGATCCCTTATATATGGTCGCTCTACTCCGATACCAGCCAGAGCAAGGCTTGGATGAATTTCCAGGTCGCCGCCGGCGTTGTGGAAGGCGGCCCCGGACTGACCGGCGGGCCGGCCTTTAACGACGGCGACTTTCTCAAGTGGTTCGAAGCCGTCGCCCAAATGTACGCCGTCACCCATGACCCCCAACTCGACAAGCTCATGGATTCCATCATTCCGGTGATCGCCAAGGCCCAGCGCGACGACGGTTATCTCTTCACCCAGCAGACGATTGCCGCGCGCGGCGGCGCGGCCGCCAAGGATTTCGCCAGCCCAGACCACTTTGTGACTTACAACATGGGCCACCTCATGACGGCGGCTTGCGTCCACTATCGAGCCACCGGCAAAACCACGCTGCTGGAAACCGCCCGGAAGGCCGCAGCGTACCTCGACAATCTTTGCCGGCGCGCCCCGGCCGAGCTTGCCAAGAACGGCGTCTGCCCCTCGCATTATATGGGCGCAGTCGAACTCTATCGGGCAACCGGCGACAAGCGTTACCTCGAACTTGCCAAGCGGTTGATCGACATCCGCGACCTGCAGTCCGAAAAGGGCGAAGGCGGCGCCGATCAGAACCAGGATCGCATTGCGTTTCGGCAGCAGACCAAGGCCGTCGGCCATGCCGTGCGAGCCAACTATCTCTACGCCGGAGTTGCCGACGTCGTGGCCGAAACCGGCGACGCAACGCTGATGGAGCCGCTGCAACGCATCGCCGATGATGTCGCCGACCGCAAGCTCTACATCACCGGCGCAACGGGCGCGAAATACGACGCCGCTTCGCCCGACGGTTCGAGCAAGAACAGCGCCGTCCAGCTCGTCCACCAGGCTTACGGCCGCGACTTCGAACTTCCCAATCTCACAGCCTACAACGAAAGCTGCGCCACCATCGGCTACGCCATGTGGACTTTCCGCATGCTCGAACTCACCGGCGACGCCCGATACGCCGACTTGTTCGAAAACACCATGTACAACGGCGTTCTGGCCGCCATCGGCCTCGACGGGAAGAGTTACTTCTACGTCAATCCGCTTCGCAAGCTGGCCGATAACCGCTGGCCGCTGCGTTGGTCGCGCACCCGCGTGCCGAACATCCCCAGCAGCTTCTGCTGCCCGCCCAACATCGTCCGCGCCGTGGCCGAAGCACAGAACTACATTTACTCCCTCTCGCCCGACACCGTCTGGGTCCATCTATACGGCGCGAGCACGCTCAGCACGACGTGGTTCACCGCCGCCGGCGCCGGCGCTGCCGATGCGCCTGCCGCGACTGCGAATAGTCCCCAAAAAGAGCGCGGCAACCGCATCCGCCTGCATCAGGACACCGACTACCCCTGGTCCGGCGCTATTAAAATTACCATCGACGAAGCCCCCGACCGCCCCATCGCACTGAAGCTCCGCATTCCCCGCTGGGCTTCCGCCGATCAGCTCTCGCTTAAAATCAATGGCCAGGATGCCGGCGCCAAGCTCACGCCCGGCACTTATGCCGAGGTCAAACGCGCCTGGAAGGCCAACGACGCGTTGGAACTCAAAATCGAGTTCACCGCCAGCCTTTGGGAAGCCAATCCACTGGTCGAGGAAACGCTAAACCAGGTCGCCGTCAAATACGGCCCCATCGTCTACTGCCTGGAATCCGTCGACCTGCCGCCCGGCGTGAAACTCGAGGATGTCGCCCTGTCGCTCGATGCCAAGCGCCGCGTCTTCACCCCCCGGCGCGAGAAGATCGCAGGCGCTGATCTGTTGACTTTAAGCGTCCTGGCCCTTGAAATCCCACGTCAACGTCAGGCGTCCGGTCAACTCTACCGCGAGGCTGACACCGCGCCGCCCCGCGATATCCAGATCAAGCTCGTGCCCTACTACGCCTGGGGAAACCGCGGCGACGCCGACATGTCCGTCTGGCTGCCGGTTCGATGAGTTGAAAAAGGGGCAGTGTGAAAAATGGGTGCCCCTTTTTTATCTCCTCGCGGAATTAACGGAAAAAAGTGGGCGCACCAAGATTCGAACTTGGGACCTCGTCCTTATCAGGGACGCGCTCTAACCAACTGAGCTATGCGCCCGAGCGGCAATCAATTTCAGGCAAGTTCCGTGCTTGCATTACTACCACGATAACCAAAGCGGAATATAAATACTTCAGCTTAATAATGTTGAAACATCCGATTC
>JBEKSO010000357.1:0-4731 GCA_049516935.1 Thermoguttaceae bacterium | reverse complement strand
CACTTGCGGAACGACTGAATCTTTAATCAGTTCGGATGCAGCCATCTGGCATGCCAAACGCCAATTGTGGGAGGGCGTACGGAACGATTCGGGCCCATGCACGCTGAACTGCAAAGGGTGCATGACCAACCATAATCCGGCGATGCTGTTTATGGACGTCACCAACCACTGCAATATGGATTGTCCGATTTGCGGTTTTTCGCTTCGCGGGATGGGATTCGACTTCAACCCGCCCATGGAGTATTTTGAAAAGATCTTTTCTTATGTCGCTCAAATGCGTCCCCGGCCGGTGGTTAATCTATTCGGCGGCGAACCGACGGTCCGAAACGATATGTTCGACATCATCGATATTGGGAAGAAATACGGCGTTGAAACACAAGTGACAACCAACGGAATTCGCCTGGCAGACGAAGAATACTGCCGCAAGCTCTGCGAGGCCGGCATCGGGTTGCGGCTGAGTTTCGACGGGCGCAAACGGGAGATTTACGAGCGATTGCGCAACAACGGGCGGGCTTTTGACAAGAAGATGAAAGCCCTGGAAAACCTCAAAAAATACAGCCGCCGCAAACATACCATCATCGCCTGCGCTGCAAAGGGCATCAACGATCAATACCTGGGCGACCTGTTTCAGCTTTGCCACGAGAACCGCGAACTCGTCTCCGACGTGGGAATCATACCCTTGTACGAAAGTTGGGAGCCGGGCGTGTTCGAAGTCGACGAGCACACCACCGCCGAAGACGTGGAAAAGATGGTGCAAGCAGCCGTACCGGGCGGCGGAGTGGATTTCATCCCCGCCGGGATAACACATTGGTTAAATGTGATGCGCCCCTTTTTCCGCGACCGCCCGACATCGGGATTCCTGTTTTTCGCCGGAGTACACCCTAACTGCGAGTCTATAACTTTCCTTATCTCCGACAACGGATCTTATCACGGAATAAATCATTACATAAACAAGCCCCTGCCTAAGGCAGCCAAGGAGTTTGCCGATCTTGTCAGGAAAATCGAACCGAAGCTTTCCAAGCTGGATCCCAAAAAGCCGTTCCAGAGATTGCACGGCAAGGTTTTATGTATTGCGGCTGTTATTCCGTGGTTGCTCCGCACGATCAACATGCGCCGTGTGTTTGGAAATAATCCCTTTATCGGCATGATCAAAAGCGCATGGCGCTTGTGGAAACGCCACCGCACAAAACATCTGACAAAGCGTCCCTCGCCGGTCATTTATCTACGCGTGGCCGTGCTGCCGTTCGAGGAGCAGCATTCGATCGATTCAGAGCGTCTGAAAACGTGCAAGGTCGGCATGCCCTATGAAGACGTCAAAACCAATCGCATCGAGATCATTCCCCACTGCCTCTGGTATCCGTATCGGAATGAAATTCTCCGCACGATCGCCGACAAGTACGGCACTGTACACAGCACTCAAACCGTTTCGTTGTCCTGCAAAGAGGCCGCATAGATTGGGACGGTTTGTTTTTTTCCAGACCCAGGCGTAAAAAGCCCGGGCTAGAAAAAAGGGATGATGTTTAGTTCCATACAATCCGCAAGAGTAAAACGCATGGGCTAGAGAAAAGGGACTGAAGCTCGTCGCTTCGAGGTCTACCACAAATTCTTCATCCGCCGGCGGATGGCGGGGCTGGTTAGGCGGGATTGTATTGCCGGCGATTCCGCGTCGTCGCCTTCCAACTCGTCGGTCACGCATTGGTGAAAGCTGGAGAGGATCGCCTCGGGCAGGAATCGGGTTCGCTGGGCATAACCGTGCTGATCGCTCTTGTAAAAACTGTGGTAAAAGCGGAGCGGATAGCAAACGTAGAGCCAGTTTTTCGCCCGGGTAAGGGCCACGTAAAACAGGCGCCGCTCTTCTTCGATCTCCTCGGGATCTTTGGTGGCCATGTCGGAGGGGATACAGCCGTCGGCGGCGTGGATCACATAAACGGCGTCCCATTCCAGGCCCTTGGCCGAGTGGATCGTGCTTAGGACCAGATAATCGTCGTCCAATGTAGGCGGGCCGGCCAGGTCCTGGGTCGACGACGGCGGATCGAGCGTCAGTTCCAACAGCATCCGCCGCCGGTTTTTGTAGCGCGAGCCGATCAGTTCCAATTGTTCCAAGTCGCGAAGGCGGGGTTGGACGTTGTCGTAATGTATTTCCAGAAGCGGCGCATAGAATTCGCGAACCCGGCCGATTTGGCCCGGCAGATTTTCGCCCGGTTTCACCAGGCTTAGCACCAGATTGACCATGCGGGGCCAAATTTCGGCGGCTGCGGCGGGCGGCTTCCAATCGGCCCAGACCTGGAAATTCCCGCCCGACGCCAGAAGCATCGCCATCAGTTGCCTGGCCTTGCCCGGCCCGATGCCGGGCATAAGCGGCAGCACGCGCCCGCCGGCCACTACGTCGCGGGGATTTTCGGCCAATCGCAGGAAGGCCAGCAGATCTTTAACGTGGGCGGTCTCCATGAATTTCAGGCCGCCGAATTTTTGGAAAGGAATATCGCGCCGGACCAATTCCGCCTCCAAAAGAATGCTGTGGTGCGACGCCCGGAACAACACCGCCTGGCGCCGCAGGTCAATGCCGGACTCGCGATGCGTCAGTATCTGCCGGATCAAGTATTCGGCCTGGTCGGCTTCGTCCTGGCAGTTGACCAGTCTGGGCGGCTCGCCCGCTTCGCGCTGGGACCACAGATTCTTGGTGAAACGCTCCCTGGCCAGGCCGATGACGTTGTTCGTGGCCTTTAATATGGGCTGCGTGCTGCGGTAGTTTTGCTCGAGGGTGACGATCGTGGTGTTTTTGTAATGCTTGGGAAAGTCGAGGATGTTGCGGACCGTGGCCGCGCGAAAGGCGTAGATCGATTGCGCATCGTCGCCCACCACGGTCAAACCCTTGCCCTGGGGCGAAAGCAGATAAATAATATCGGCTTGCAGGGCGTTGGTGTCTTGATATTCGTCGACCAGCACGCAATCGAACATCTTGCGTATGGCGTCGCCCGTGTGCTGATCGGCCAGTAGCGCCTGCCAATAAAGCAGCAGATCGTCGTAATCCAGGATGCCGCCGGCTTCCTTGCGATCGATGTAAGCCTGGAAAAGTTGCTTCAGTTCGTCGGCCCATTGTTTGCACCAAGGGAACGCGTCCGTTAAAATCTTGTCGAGTTTTTGCCGTGCATTGACCGATCGGCTGTAAATGGCCATGCACGTGCCTTTTTTGGGAAACCGCTTGTCGGTTTTCGCCAGATTAAGCTCGGTCCGCACGACGTTGATCAAGTCTTCCGAGTCGGTGCGATCGTGGACGGTGAATTCCGGCGGCAGGCCGATGGATTTTCCGTATCGCCGCAACAATCGCGTGGCAATGGCGTGAAACGTGCCTCCCCAAACGCGGGAAATCCGGATTCGGCGTCCCCTCTCTCTTTGGGAGAGGGTTAGGGTGAGGGGCTTATTCTCTTCGCCGACATCAATGCCCTCACCCCCGGGTACCCTCTGGGTGCCTCTCCCATGAGGAGAGGGGAGAATATCATGAAGTTGCCCCAGCAGCGTATCGGCGCGGCGGAGCATTTCGGCGGCGGCCCGCCGGGTGAAAGTCAGCAATAGAATTCGGCCGGGATCACGGCCATTGGCAATCAGCCATGCCACGCGATGCACAAGCGTGGCGGTCTTGCCGGTGCCCGGTCCGGCCACGATCAAAAGCGGTCCGTCGCCATGCTTGGCGGCTTCGAGCTGTTGCGGATTCAGGTGCGTGAGCAAGTTTTCTATCGTGGTCGGTCGGGCCATAGAATTCTCGAAAAAATACAATTCGCAATAATTTAGCCCCCGGTGAATACACCGGGGGTCTTCACTGGGGTCAAACGCTGCATGAGTTCTAAATTCGGAATTACAGTGACAAATCGTATACGTGGTTATAGACGTTTAATTTGCAATTTGCAATTTGCAATTGACAATTTGCATTAAATAACACGCTCATAAAAAAGCAATTAAACCTCGACACCAATACTCTAATACAATTAAAATCCCCGCAGTTCGGAGCTCAATCTACGGGGCAATCCGTCCTTGGGAAGCCGTTTCAAAATCCGATATTCGATCCCGTGTGATTGACAATACTCCAGTTTTTCCGGCTTATCGCCGTCCTCATTTACAGCGTAGATGTCCGGTTTAATCAGTTCGATTTCCGGTTCCGCGTCCAGCCAGCCCATTCCGCTGGATATCAGGGCTTGCTTAACAAAGCGGACCGATTGGACCATATATCGGCGCTCTTGTTCGCTGTACAAGGGATGTCCCTTGCCTTTCAGGAATTCAATATTTGCATCCTGTCCCACGACCGCATACAGGTCGCCCAGGGCCGACACCTCTTCAAAAAATCGCACGTGGCCCGAGTGCAGCCAGTCGTAACATCCCGTCACGATCACGCGTTTGCGCGGCGACGTTTCCGTCACATCCAGCGATTCATCGGGGAAGCCCACCAGATCGTCGCTTCTCAGCAGGCGATATTCCAATCCCTGCGACCGGCAATAATCCTGCTTTGCCGATGTATCATTATCTTCGATGAACGCCCAGATCGCGGGATCAGACGGCTCGCACAGCGGAAGGGCATTGGGCTGTACATTATCGACACACAGCCTAACGTCGCGGACATATCGCAGCGATTCCAAGAAATATATCCGTTCCGCCTGGGGAAATTTTGGGGCTTTGCCGTGCAAATGCCGCACTACATCGTCGGACCAGAGCAGCACTTGGACCGGCCCAATCCGTGCG
>JBEKSO010000356.1:0-4733 GCA_049516935.1 Thermoguttaceae bacterium | reverse complement strand
ATTTAGCCCAGGATAAATAGAGATTGTCTACCTTTTTTGCAATATTGATAACATTCTCAAACCCAAGGGGCTTCCAGTGGCTATCATTGTTAAGCACAAAGGGCTTAAATAAGATAGCCCAGGCAACGCCCAGGGGTAAAGGTATTACCCAAAGCGCAAGGCCTGCAAGGCCGAGCTAACTGCAAATTCCTTCCCATGAAACTCCGCTGGTATCAATACAGCCTGCGATCTCTGATGCTGCTGGTTCTGCTGGCGGCGATCTTCATGAGTTGGTTCGCTGTCAAGTTGAAACAAGCCCGAGAGCAGCACACTGCCGTGGAAGAAATCGAAAGATTAGGAGGCACTGTTTTATATGATCTAAAAGATGATCCTCCAACATCATATTTGATCAGTAAAATCAAAGACCTATTTGGAATTGATTTTGTAGCAAATGTTATACAAGTATCCTTATTCCAATGTCCAAATGTTACAGATAAAGATTTAAAACCTATACAGGGATTTCTGAAATTGCAAGAGTTGGATTTGACTTGTGCGGAGCGAATTACTGATGATGGTCTTGAATATTTAAGCGGATTAACCCAATTACAATCAATAAAACTTTCCTATACTAATATTAAAGGGAAAGGATTAGTACATCTAAATGGATTGGCAAAACTCAGATTGCTTCATCTTGATGGCACAAAAATCTCATGCGATTACCTGGTTCTTTTAAAAGACTTTGATAAACTTGAAGATCTTTCTTTCGATGATTCAGCTTTTGATGATGAAAGTATTAAATGCATTAAACTTCACCAACTTAAAAATTTGTCGCTAAGCGATACTAAAATCACCGACAAGGGATTGGAATATTTAAAAGAGGCACCCAATCTCTGTTGTTTAACTCTATTGAATGATAACATTACCGATACCGGCATGGAAAGTCTTAAATACATGATACAAGTTAAGGAGTTGAATATAGGATGTAAATACATTACCGATAACGGACTGGATAACCTTAAAAATCTTACTAAACTCGAAATTTTATGGCTCGAAGATTTGCCAAAGTGTACTGATGCGGGATTTGAACATTTAAAAGCATTAGTTAATCTAGAAGACCTACAAATCACTAATTCCCGCATTACTGATGCAGGGCTGCAAAAATTTAAAGGCATGAGTAATCTTCAAATATTTATACTCTGCAATTCTAAAGCTACAAAAAATGGATTAAAGGATTTCCAGAAGGCATTGCCTAAATTAAGTATTTCGTCAGATTTGACATTTCATGATAATTAACACAATTATTTTTATTATTTGCCATGCAATACGAAGTCGAACAAAAATTTCCCGTTAGCGACATGCAGGCCTTGCAGGAGCGTTTGATCGCGCTTGGGGCGACGATTGGGGAAACGCAGGTGGAGGTGGATTTGTATTTTGCCCATCCGGCGCGGGATTTCAGCAAGACGGACGAGGCCTTGCGGATTCGCCGCCAAGGGACGAAGAATTTTATTACTTACAAGGGGCCGAAGATCGATGCCACGACCAAGACCCGGCGTGAAATCGAGTTGCCTTTGCCCGAAGGCGAAGAAGCGGCCAAGGACTGGGGCAGTATATTGGAGGCATTAGGCTTCGAGCCTGTGGGCGAGGTGCTCAAGTGGCGGCGCAAGGCCCGAATTTTATGGCAAAGCCAGGAGATAGAGTGCTCTTTGGACGATGTGCAAGGGCTGGGGGAGTACTGCGAACTGGAACTTATAACGAACTTCGCCGATCTGGAGCCGGCCAAGGCCTGCATCGCCGCCCTGGCCGATAAACTCGGACTGAAACAGAGTGAGCGGCGGAGTTATTTGGAACTGTTGCTGGAGGCTGGAGGCCGGAGGGTTTAGGCTGGAGGCTGGAGGAAAAGGGGGAGAGATGAGGGATGAGAGATGAGGGATGAAAAAAACGCTTGGGGTTTCGCATTGTGCATGGTTTTACTGGGCAGTAAACTGCCCAGCCCTTAAAAGTTACTCAAACTGTAAACACCTAACCTACCAGGAGCCGCGTAAACGCGGCTGACAACGCTGCATGCGAAGGAGTTATGGTAAGTTAATTGACATTCCAACCCGACGTAAACGTCGGGCCTACTACCGCTGCGCGGAAACGCCCGTAAACGGGCGTGACGCCATGATTTACACCGATATTTAACGTCACTCGTTTACAGTTTGAGTAAGTTATTGACCTTTGCATAGCGAATGAATCGATAATTTGTGGGGCAGGTTGCCAATCTGCCCAGAAAAGGCAGGTTGGCAACCTGCCCCACGGTTCATTTACCATGCAAAGATCAATAGATTGTGAATCCTTGAATTATTTACTTTTCTCCGTGTTCTCCGCAGTTCTGTGGTGAACAAAATTCGGCCCAGAAACGGGCCAGGATAGTGCCGGTCAGCACGCATCCGAAGGTATAGATGGCCGGCGGGACTGTGGCCGTGGGAAAGTCGCCAAATACCCGCATGGCCAGTATGGTTCCCAGTCCGGCGTTTTGCATGCCGACTTCCAGGGTCAAGGCTCGTCGCATGGGCGAGGGCAGGCCCATCAGATAAGCCCCGCCCCAGCCGCCGACGTAGCCCAATACGTTTACGGCCAGCAGGGCCCAAAAAATCTTGGTATCGATTTTCATTATTGCCTCGCGATTCACGGCCACGACCACGCTGATGATCCACAAAATGCTCAGATTGGCCACAAGTCCGGCAAAACGCCCGGCCAATCGCTGCCAGGTTGAATAGTATCGCGACAGCAGATGACCGGCCACCACCGGCAAAGCAACCATCCACGCCAGTTCGCAACTGACTTGCCCAACAGGAAAATCCACGTGACGGCCCAGGCAAAGCCACAATCCAAAGGGCACAACTATGGGCGAGAGCAGGGTGGAAGACGTTGTGATGCTCACCGAATAGCTGACATTGCCGCGGGCGACCATGGTCAGCACGTTTGAGGCCATTGCGCCCGGCACGCAGCCGACGATAATCACGCCGATCCGGGCTCCTTCGTCCAGGCCGAAGAGGCATGCCATGCTCCAGCCCAAAAACGGCATTACCGTGTATTGCACGGCCGTTCCGCCAAGGACCGTGGGCCAACGGCGAAAGACAATTGCAATCTCTTCCTTTGGCAACAACGATCCCAGGGCAAACATCGTGACCGCGAAAAGATAATGCAGGACCGATTGACTGGCCAAAAACGGATCCCAAAATCCGGGCATCAATTGGGCCCAAAAATAGGCCAATAATCCCAAAAGACAGAGCCAAAGGAGAAGGAGGCGTTCGAACATTGTAGGTGATAGGTGATAGGGAATGGGGAATTGGGATATGCAAATATTACAATTTCATTCCAGCCAACGCGATACTAAAGCTCGAGCCCGATGTATACGCGGTCCTCCCAGTATGGCGGCTTTATGGCCGCATCCCCTGCGCGACCAATGGTCGCGGCATTACATCCATCCAAACGCAACCCATGTTGGCGGCTAAAACTGCACTTTCGTTGAAATGGGGAATCTGCGATACTTGGAATGGGTTTTATGGAAGGAACCGAGATGTCAGAATCGAAACCATATAAGATATTCTTTTCGGCCGGGGAGCCCAGCGGGGATCTGCACGGCGCCAATCTTATTCGGCAGTTGCAGAAACGCTGCCCGAATCTGCAAGCGGTCGGTTATGGCGGGCCGAAAATGGCCGCTGCCGGATGCCGGCTGCATGCCGATCTTACCGCCATGGCTGTAATGTGGATTGCCAGGGTCTTGGTAAATATTCACAAGTTTTGGGGATTGGTCAGCAGGGCGGATCGCTATTTTCGGCATCATCGGCCGGATGCGGTGGTGCTGATCGACTATCCGGGCTTTAACTGGTGGGTTGCCCGGCGGGCGAAACAGCACGGGATACCGGTGTTTTATTACACCCCGCCGCAAATTTGGGCCTGGGCGCAGTGGCGTGTGCGGAAAATGCGGAAGTTTGTGGATCACGTGTTGTGCAGCCTGCCCTTTGAGGAAGATTGGCTGCGCAAGCGGGGATGCAACGCCACGTTCGTGGGCCATCCGTTTTTCGACGAGGTCGAGCGATACAGGCTCGATGAAAAGTTTATCGAAGAACATCGGCGGCAAAGCGGGCCGCTGCTGGCGATCCTGCCCGGTTCGCGAAATCAGGAGGTCGCCAACAACCTGAAATGGTTCCTCAAGGCGGCGGCGATTGTCCGTGGGCGGGCGCCGAACGTCCGATTGGCCATGGCCTGTTTCAAACCGCACCAGGCCGAAACGGCTCGGCGCGAAGTCGAAGCGGCCGGATTGCCCGTAGAAATTTGCGTGGGAAAGACGCCCGAACTGATGTCGCTGGCCGATTGTGCCATGGCCGTTTCCGGCTCGGTATCGCTGGAACTGCTGTATCACGCCACGCCCACGGTGATTCTTTATTGGATCAGCCGCTTGGGCTATTTTGTGCAGGGCTTTTTCCGCAAGGTGAAGTACATTACGCTCGTGAATTTGCTATCGACCGATGAACTTTATCCGTCGGACCTGACGCCTTACGATCCATCGCAGGCGGAGGCCGATAAAGTGCTTTTCCCGGAATATTTGACTTGCGAGGACAAGTCGGAACAAATAGCGGGCCATTTGATCGAGTGGCTCACGGATCCGGCAAAGCGGGCGGCTCGGATCGCACAATTGGAGGCATTAAAGACCAAAGTCGCCCATGGCGGGGCATCGAGCCGGGCGGCAGAATACATACTCGACGTAC
>JBEKSO010000355.1:0-4757 GCA_049516935.1 Thermoguttaceae bacterium | reverse complement strand
CCCCGAGAGATCCAAACCCAATTCGAAACCAAATTCTCCGTGGGCTCCTACCTGGCGTATCAAGGCGACCGCTTCGGCGAACGTTTTGACGCCAACAGCTACATCACCCTGACAACGGCCATCGACCTCTTCGATCTGGGCAACACGAGAGAGCAGTTAATCGAAGTCTTTCGTCCCTCGACCTGCCGCTGGTTGATGATGAGCTTTACCAGCGATTGGCTCTTTCCCCCATTTCAAACCCAGCAGATGGTCGACGCCTTGATCGCCGACGACAAACCGGTCAGTTATTGCAACGTCCGCACCGACTGCGGCCACGATGCTTTTTTGTTGCCCAACGAGCTGAAAACATACGGCGAATTGATGGCCGCGTTTTTGGCCGACCTGGAAACCGACTCCCCTCTCCCTTTGGGAGAGGGACAGGGTGAGGGCGGCACGCTGGCAGCGACTACCGTTGAGCCGCTGGAAGGCGATTCGCGGGCCCACGGCCCCAGAAGCATCTTCCACCACCACCGCCTGGATTACAACACGATTTTGGAATTGATTCCGCCGGGCTCCAGCGTGCTCGACTTGGGTTGCGGCACCGGCGGATTGCTGGCCCGACTCCGCGAACGCGGCCCCTGCCGCGTAATGGGCATCGAACTCGACGAACAAGCCATCCTCGCCTGCGTCCGCCGCGGACTCGACGTGGTCCAGGCCGATCTGAACCAGGGGCTGCCTGCCTTTGCCGACGGCCATTTCGATTTCGTCGTCCTTTCCCAAACCCTGCAAACAGTGATGGACGCTCCCCGCGTCCTGGCCGACATGCTCCGCGTAGGCCGCCGAAGCATCGTCAGTTTCCCCAACATCGCTTACAAAAGCCACCGCCAACAACTGAGCGCTGAAGGCCGCTCCCCCCACGGCCACGCCCTGCAAAGCTTCCATTGGTACGATACGCCCAACGTCCGTTTTCTATCCATCGCCGATTTCCAAGACTTTTGCCGCGAACACCGCTTTAACATTCTCCAACAAATCGCCCTGGACACCGAGGCCGACGCCCAAGTCCTATACGATCCCAACCTCAACGCCGATCTGGCCATCGTCGTGCTGGGCAAGTAATTGTATGTCCAAAGATATTACCAACCTCTTGAACGAGTGGCTGTACGAACCCGACGAGGTGATGGTCCGCATCGTGCACGGCGAGGACGGGCGGAGCAAGATCCAACTCCGCGTGGACCTGGGACTTTTGCAAATGGAGATGGACGGCCGGCCCGACGGCGTCCGGCCCGAAGGATGCGAGTCCTGGCTGGAATATTACGAACGTATGCAGCGCTCACACGACGAGGCCCATCCCGACGGCCCGGCCCTGGAGCTTAAGCCCGAGGACTGCGCCCGTCTGTGGCGCGAAAGCGTTCAATACTATCATCGCTACTTGAGTTTTTGGCATTTGGATTTGTTCGAACTCTGCGCCCGTGACACAAATCGCAATCTCCGCCTGTTCGCCTTTATCCGCGCCCATGCCGGCGACGATCGCCTGAAATTGCAGTTCGACCAGTGGCGTCCGTACGTGCAGATGATGCACACCCGGGCCGTGGCCACGCCGCTTTTGGCCCAAAAGGCCTTTGCCGAGGGGCTGCGGGTCATCGAGGCAGGCATAGAAGCCATCCGCGAATTCCTCGACGAGTACAACCAAAGCCACCGGGCCGAAGAATGCGTCGAACTGGTGAGTTTGGAACGCTGGCGCGATGAGATTCTCAGCCGGGAGGAGCAGGCGGCCGAGGCCCGACCGAAAAGCAAAATCGGTCTGTTGCGGCGCAAACTCGAAGAAGCCGTCGCCGCCGAGCAGTTCGAGGAGGCCGCCCGCCTTCGCGACGAAATACGCCGCCTTGGCAAGCAATCTGAAACCGCGGAAAGTGATGAGTCGTGAAACTGATCCGCAACTTGCACGATTTTTCCGACGATCTGCGCGGCGGCGCCGTGACGATAGGCAATTTCGACGGCGTGCATCGCGGTCATGCGCGGTTGGTGAAAAGATTGCGCAAACTGGCCGACGAAATAGGCGGCCCGGCGGTCGTGTTTACCTTCGACCCCCATCCCGCCTGGATTCTCCGCCCCGATGCCGCCCCGCAGCCGCTCGTCTGGAACGATCGCAAGGCGGAACTCCTGGCCGAACTCGGGACCGATGCAGTAGTGATTTATCCCGCCGATCGTGCATTTCTGGAACTCGATCCGCGGCAGTTTTTCCAGCGCATCGTACTCGACAAACTTGCCGCCAAGGGAATGGTCGAGGGACCGAATTTTTTCTTCGGACGCAATCGCGCTGGAACCTTGGAAGTCCTCAAAGGTTTCTGTGCCGAGTCGGGTGTCCGCCTGGAAGTGGCCGAGCCCCTTGAGGTGGACGGCCAGGTCGTGTCCAGTTCGAAAATTCGAGCTATAATCATCCAGGGGCGAATGTCCCAAGCCCGGCAAATGCTCGGCCGCCCCTATCGCATTCGCGGACTTGTCGTTCGCGGGGCGGGCAGGGGAGCAAAGCTCGGTTTTCCCACCGCCAACATTACAAAAATCGACACCCTGCTCCCGCCCGATGGAATTTATGCCGGCCGGGCGTGGGTCGATCGGTCGGCCTACACGGCCGCCATCAGCCTGGGCTCCAATCCCACTTTTAATGAAACCGCCTTGAAAGTCGAGGCTTTTTTACTCGATTTCCAAGGCGATTTATACGATCGCACCCTCCAGATTGACTTTTTCACCCATTTGAGGGAAACTACACGATTCGATTCCATCCGGGCTTTGACCGACCAAATGGCCATCGACGTCGCCGCCGCCCGATCCATTGCCGCACAATCAAAAAACGAAATAATAGAATGAAACCGCTTGCGGTTTCACGCCATGGACTTTTAATTGAAACCGCTTGCGCTTTTGCGTTATAGACTTTTAATTGAAACCGCTTGCGGTTTCGCGATGCGGATTTCAAAAAGTAATTAGTAAAAGAATGGTCAATAATAGAGTCAGTAAACTGATCACCCTTTGTAAACCCTCCAAATTTCTGAACCCTGAACCTTGAACCCTATTGTATGCCCGATTGGTCTAAATTCGTTGATATCGTTCGCCGTCATCAGCGATTCGTGCTTACCACGCACATTCGCCCCGATGGCGACGCCTTGGGATGCGAAACGGCAATGGCCGATATATTGGAAAGTCTGGGCAAGAACGTGCTCGTATGCAACGTCTTTTCCATCCCGCCCGATCTGCAATTCATCGATAGTAAAAAGAGATTCAAAAAACTCGGCGCCGATCTTGTGCCCGATCTGCTCGCCGACCGGGAGGTGTTGATAATTCTCGATACCTCGGCATGGGCCCAACTAGGTTCCATGGCCGACGTGATCCGCACGACCAAGGCCCTCAAGGTAGTGCTCGATCATCATGTCAGCCAAGACGACTTGGGGGCGGAATTGTTCAAGGACGTCGACGCCGAGGCCACCGGCCGGCTGGTCATCGATGCCATGGATCAATTAAAAGTTCCCCTTACCCCCGATATCGCCCTGGCGGCGTTCGTGGCAGTGGCCACCGATACGGGCTGGTTTCGTTTCGCCTCGACACGCGCCGGCACGTTCACTTTAATCGCCCGGCTCGTGCAAGCCGGCGCAAATCCCGACGAAATCTATAAAAATCTCTACGAAAACGACTCCCTGGCACGCTTGCGCCTCATAGGACGGACTTTAAGCCGCGCGCAAACCGAACTCGACGGCCGGCTGATTCACACCTACATCTCCAGCGAAGATTTTTGCGCCACCGGGGCCTTGCCCTCCGATAGCGAAGATATCATCAACCTCACCTTGTCCGTCGGCGGCGCTCAAGCGGCGGTGATCTTTGTCGAACAACCCAAGGGCGGATTCAAAGTCAGCCTGCGCAGCCGCTGCCAACTCGATTGCGCCGCATTGGCCGAACAATTCGGCGGCGGCGGGCACAAAAAAGCAGCCGGACTTTCAATCGACGGACCCCTGCAATCGGCCCAAACTAAAGTCCTCGACGCCGTCCGCGCCGCCATGTATAAGCCGTAATTCAACGAATGGTCGCTTTAAAACTGTTGACTTGGGTTGCCCTCGCGCCTATAGTTTCTAATAATGCACGCTCCCCGCCCTACCAACTTCCGGCAATCTTGCTATAAAATACACTCGCTTACCCCTTTACCCTTTTTATTAGGAGAGACGTTATGGTTCGTTCAATGCGTTTCACTTCAATCAGTCTTGTAGCGTTGGGAATGTTAGTCTTATGCTCTGCGGCCATGGCCCAACCCGGCATGGGTATGGGCATGTTCGGCGGACCGATGGCCTCTTTGTCCGGGCAGTATGGGCGCTTGCTCAACATGCCCAGCGTGCAAAAAGAACTGGAAATTGTGGATGATCAAAAAACTAAGGTCACCGAGGCGAATGACAAAATGCGGTCTGACATGCAGGAAATATTTTCGGGCATGCAGCCGCCCTCTCCGGACATGACTCCGGAAGAACGACAGAAAAGTATGGACGAAATGCAAAAAAAGATGCAACCAATTCAAGAAAAGTTTCAGAAAGCCCTGGAAAGCATCCTCCTTCCCAACCAAACCAAAAGGCTGAAAGAAATCGCTCTGCAAGTTGCAGGCACCCAAGCCCTTAACGATAAGCAAGTCCAGGAGGACCTGAAACTGTCGTCCGACCAGGTGGGTAAGCTCAAGACAATCAACGAGGATATGGGCAAGAAGATTCAGGCCCTGTTTGCCGAGGCTAACGGTGATTTTCAGTCTA
>JBEKSO010000354.1:0-4762 GCA_049516935.1 Thermoguttaceae bacterium | reverse complement strand
CGCTTTCACTCTGCCCCTTACAAGGCCGCGGCTACATCTATCTTGCTAAAACGTGTTTTTTAGAGGGGAAAAAGTGTTTGTCCAAGCAGGCCTGCATCGCACAGGCGTTAAGAGTCCGGCCTTTCGACGGCGCCGTGGTCTCGGCGGCCGCCGCCGAAGCCTTATTGGAAGGCGACATGCAACATTGGCTGGAACTATCCAAGCAGGCATTTCGTTGCGGCCCTGGATATCAGCGGGAACTAATCCGCAATCTTGTGGCCAACGTCCCCGCCGAAGGCATGCAGGGGATGGTCGGTTTCATCATCACTCAATTGCAACCCGATCCGGAAGGGCTGCGAACTCTTTATGCCGCTTGCTCAAAGCGGGCCGGGCCAGAACTGCTGGAGCCGCTGAGTCAATATCAGGCGCAGCGGGCCGAATTCGAAGCACGAAATCGAAAGGGCCAGGGCGCCATTGAACTGTGGCTGGAAGCTCAAAGGCTCTACACGCAATTGAACAACGGCCCACAAGCGCTCGAATGCGCCCGGTCTGCGCTGGAATGCGACGGGAATAATTACCGCGCGCATCACCAACTTGCCTTGTGCCTGTTGGATCAGGGATTATTTGCCGAGGCGGAGGAGCACCTGCACTGGTGCCTGCAAAGAGCCCCAAGCGACAAGTCACTGGAAATCGAACTTAAACAGGCGCTAAAAGGGCGGCTCGACGCCCAGCGCTGCGCCGCAGCGCAAAAAAGCGATAATTTTTAAAGTGAACTCGCCAAATACATATTGAAAAGGACCTAAATACCGAAAAATAAATCCCGGGGCAAAAAATGTATACGTTGGAGTATTCAATCGTTAAGGGAACAGCCTTAAACGATTTTGGAAAAATGTTTAACAAGTCTTTGTTCAAAACACGGTTTTTGAATCGGTGCTCACCGAGGCGGTTTATAAATCCGTCGCGCATGGGCGGGCATCTCCCCGCGTTAATCGGTGCTGCGCTGTTGCCGATTTTTATCGCCATATATTACCTCAGTTACTGGCTGCGATTCGAAGGCCAATTGGGACAGTATGGCTTTGATACTTTCTGCGCCACGGTAGGCTGGGTGGTGTTCGCCAAACTAGCCTGGTTTGTGGGATTGCGAGTGTGCCGCGGATGGAGTCGTCCGGTGACATTTTACGATCTGGGCGTATTGTTGCGCGCCGCAAGCTGCGGGGCGATTAGCGTAACTCTGATATATTATCTGTTTGTTCCCTACCCTGTCATACCTCGCAGCGTACTAATGCTCGATTGGGGAACCACTATCGTGGTCGTGGGCGGCTTGCGCTCCATTTTGCGCGGCTGGCGTGAAACCATTTGGCTCCTGTCTCGACCGGCAGGGCAGGTCCGCGTGTTGATCGCGGGAACGGAAGAGGCAGGAGCTTTAATGCTTAGGGCCATTCGACAGGTGGGCAGGCCCAAGTATCGCGTCGTCGGTTTTATAGGTTACGACGCCAGGCTGGCGGGCGCCCGCATCGAGGGCGTGCCTGTTGTGGGCGTTATCGAGGAGTCGCACCAACTTGTCCAGCGCTACGCTGCAAGTCAGATCCTCGTGGCCCAAGGCGAGTTTTTCGGAGAGGAATTGCGGAAGCTAATCGACCAGGCGCAGCATAAGCACTTCGAAGTCCGGGTCCTTCCCAGCTACCGGCAGTTGATCGACGGCAACCTGATCGTGCAACCCCAGCCCGTATCGATCGAGGATCTCCTGCAACGCAAACCGGTCAAATTGGATATCGACGACATCCGGCAATGGGTCGACGGACAAGTGGTATTGGTTACCGGCAGCGCCGGAAGCATCGGCTCGGAAATCTGCCGGCAATTGCTGCAATTTTCACCGCGGCGGATCGTGGCAGTCGATCGCTCGGAAACCGGTCAATTCTTCCTGGAACATAACCTGAAACCGCTCAACGAAGGCATACAAGTCGACATGGTCGTTGCCGACGTCCTCGATCATCCCCGCATGAGCGATATTCTGCACAGGTATCGGCCGCAGGTTATTTTCCACGCGGCGGCCTACAAGCACGTCCCCCTGATGGAAAATCACCCAGGCGAAGCGGTTAAAAATATAGTAACCGCCACTCGCCGGCTGGCCGAACTGGCCATGCAGTCCGGGGTCAGCTCTTTCGTGTTGATCTCCACCGACAAGGCCGTGAATCCCACCAGCGTCATGGGCGCCTGCAAGCGCATTGCGGAACTGTATGTTCAATCCTTGTCGTCCCGATCGCCGTGCCGTTTTGTAACGGTGCGATTCGGCAACGTACTGGATTCGGCCGGCAGCGTAGTGCAAGTATTCCGCAGGCAGATAGCTTCAGGCGGTCCCTTGACCGTAACACACCCCGACATCCGCCGCTATTTCATGACAATCTCCGAAGCTGCCCGCCTGGTGATCCAAGCGGGGACCATCGGCAAAGACGGTCAGATCCTGCTGCTCGATATGGGCGAACAGATACGCATTATCGATCTAGCCGCCGATATGATCCGTCTTTCCGGGCTGCAAATCGAGTCAGACATCGGTATTAAGATCGTAGGTCTTCGGCCGGGCGAAAAAATGTTCGAGGAACTGCACGCCCACGACGAACAACGCCTGCCCACCAGCCATCCGAAAATCATCGTGGCCCAGGGGAGGCAGGTTCAAAACGCCGATTTGCCGCTTAACATCGCGGAATTGGAGCGCCTCGCCCGGACAGATCCCCGGAAAATATCCGCCCAATTGCAAAAAATCGTACCCGAATACTGTATTTCAAAGTTAACCCTGCCTTTTACGCCGCGGCAGGCCGCTACGCCGGACCGGCGGATTGCCGCTTGAATCAGCCTAAGATGCCATGAATCAACCCGAACCCTTCATCGACATTCATTGCCATATCCTCCCCGGATTGGACGACGGTCCGGCCGCTTGGGAGGAATCGCTTGAAATGGCCGAGACGGCGGCCGCCGATGGAATCGTCGCCATCGTGGCAACACCCCATCAGTTGGGCAACTATCCGCATATCACCGCCGAAAAAGTCCGCATCCAGATCGCCCGGCTTCAGTCGATGCTCGAGCATAGAGGCGTGGGCCTGGAATTGCTTCCCGGGGCCGATGTCCGCATCGATCCGGACTTGACCGGCAAGATTTTAAGCGGCCAGGTCCTTACCCTCGCCGATCGCCGTACTCACGTGCTTTTGGAGTTGCCCCACGAGTTGTACATTCCTCTGGATCGACTCCTGGGCGATTTGCACTCGGCCGGATTGACGGGAATTTTATCGCACCCCGAACGCAACCAAGGCATTATCAATCAACCCAAAGTACTTTCCAATCTGGTCAATCAAGGATGCTTGTTGCAGGTCACGGCGGGAAGTCTTACCGGCGTGTTCGGATCAAGAATCCAAAACTTTGCCGAATCTATGGTAGAAAGGGGATTTGCCGATTTTATAGCCTCCGATGCGCACGGAATAAAATACCGCACCCCGCATTTAAGCCGGGCCTTCGATCGCGTAGTGAAATTAGCCGGTTACGAAACGGCCATCGAACTGTTCTGCCGCAACCCGGCTCGCGTCCATGCCGGCATGCCGGTAACTCCGCATGCACCCCAATATAAAAATCACAAATCATATTGTGGTAACTCCCTTTTAAATACCGCACGTCAATTCGTGCATTTTTAGTAAAAAGGTCAAAGTCAACAACCGATATAAGATAATGCTCTACTCGTCTAAATGCGGATCATACGACCGTCAGGATGATCCCGGGGCATCGGTAAATGGCGGATAACATAGGTTAGGAAAACTGGATAAGTTTTCTGGATGGTAAAGGAGTTGACTTATGTCTTCAAAGGAATCCCTTTGCAGTATGTTTATCGCTTCGGTGATCTTCGCGACATGTCTGCTTAATGCAGGCTGGGCAGCCGATGTATCGCCGAAAACCAATATGACAGACGTCGCTCTAAACGACGGTGGAACCTTGCAAGGCCAAGTCGTCGATTTACAGAACATCGGTCAACCAGGCGTTCCCATCGTATTAAGGTATCAAAACCGCGACGTGTTAAAAACGGTTACCAACACCAATGGACAGTTCACGGCCCAGGATCTTCATGGCGGAGTATACAATATTGCCACTGCGCAAGGCGAGAATACGTTTCGATTATGGGCTCCGCGCACTGCGCCCCCGGCTGCCAAGCAAAGTGCCATAGTATACGTACAAAATGGCGGCCCTGGCGGGGGCGGCGGCGGATTGAAGGCTCTTCTAGGTAATCCACTCGTGCTGCCCGCGGTTATCTCAACAGCCATCGCCGTGCCCGTTGCGGTAAGTTCCGCTCATCATCCGGCCAGCCCCTGAATTGCACTTATTTCCCTTTGATCTTCAAACCGGCAAAGTTCGTCTGCGCGTCGGCCTTGGTCCAGAAACCGATCTTGCCGGGCTGATTGAAAGTCTCGTCCTTCGACTCTAGTTGCATCTTATCGTTCAGATAGCACTGGATGCGATTTCCCTCCTGGACGATCCGCAACGTATGCCACTTCCCGGCCGGGGTATTAACGTCCACGGAGCCCAGTTGCGTGCGCTTGCCGTCAACCACTTTATACAGGCGGAAATTATTTTCCAGCGGATTCATTCGGCAGATGTAATAATTTTTGGCGTTTTTATATCGCCATACCAGTCCGCCGCCCTGATCGATCTTTCCGGCGACGGCCTTGAATGACACCCGCAGATCGACATCCAAATAATTTGCTTTTTCGGCCACACACAAGTTAAATAGCGCCTTAGGGCCATC
>JBEKSO010000353.1:0-4780 GCA_049516935.1 Thermoguttaceae bacterium | reverse complement strand
AAAATTGATAGTCTTTTCTCGGTGATGCACGACTTTCTTTTATGTACTGATGTTGATGTACGGTCAAATTATGGATGACAAGATGAAACATGACTGGGAAAAGTTTCTTTTGAAATCTCTTCAAGCTGCAACAATAAATTTGGAAAAAGTACGTCAATGAATACTTAGCTGCAAATTGCACATGACATCGTTTTTATATGCCACATTGAGCGTGTTTAAAGAGATGAATTCAGCGAAATACAAATAGCGTAAGTGGGATTTTTCAAAGAAGCACCGGGGAATTGGCTACTTTTTTAATAAGGTAAGAGCATATCTGAGAATGGAACATTATTAGTTATGGTTATTGGCATATTAGCATAACTTATCCTATTTTCTTATGAAAATATCTTTTATAATATTGCATACTGCTTTATAATACATGTTTACACGGGTTAGTCTTGGCAAGTTGCGCGACCAAGGGTTGTCGAACTATTGCCAAGACATGAAGATAACACTATTCCCAATAAGCCTCACAGATTTGAAGATCGAACCTGAAGAACGAAATCCCTTCTTACACTATGTGACACGGGCAATGCGAAGAATCCGTGCAAGTTTGAGTAGGCGTGCGGCTTAGAAATGGGATTTACGGTCCGTGTTGTAGGTCCCAGCGATAATAATGGAGTTGTCATGACGGCAACTGTGTCCCCTGATGTGATAATTTATGTCTGCCACCGCAGCATTCCCAGCGGAGCGCCGTTGCCCCGGCAATGGCAGCAGAATGGGGTTCGGGTAGTGGTCCATGAAGTGCCGTGCAGCGGCAAAATGGACGGGCAATATCTTATGCACGCATTGGAGGGCGGCGCGTGCGGGGTGTGCGTCATCTCCTGCCCCAAGGGAGAATGCCGACTGGGCCAGGGCAATTATCGGGCGGAGATTCGCATACGCACCATTCGACGGCTTTTGGGCGAAGTCGGACTAGAAGGCGAACGTGCGGAACAGTTCTTCTTTTCTGCCGACGACTCGCGGGGGCAATTCGATCAGATCATTCACGGGTTCGTCGAGCGGATATGCGCTTTGGGCAAAAGCCCAATCAGTATTGAAAGGCCCTCCCCCCCGCCCCTCTCCCAGAAGGAGGGGGGAGAATTATACAATAAATCAATTGAAAGCAACAAGTCATAGGTCAAGGCATGGAAAAAAATACAACGGGGCTAAAACAACAAATCGAGTCAGGCAAACCGCTGCTTTTAGCGGAAATATCGCCGCCCCAGGGAAGCGATCCGGCTCCCCTGCGGGCGATCGCCCGCCGCTTTGCGGGAAAAGTTCACTCTTTGGGAATCAGCGACAACCGCGACCGGGTCTCGATGTCGGCCCTGGCCGCGGCCGCGATCGTCGCCGCCGAGGGAGTGGAGCCGATCCTGCATATTGTTACCCGGGACCGCAATCGCATCGCCTTGGTGTCCGAGGCCTTGGGAGCGCAAGCCTTGGGAATCTGCAATCTGTTGTGCACCAGCGGAACCCACCAGGTTTTGGGGCCTTTCCGCTCGGCCAAGAATGTCTTCGACATCGATACGGTTCAGTTGCTTAAGACTTATTCCAATCTAGCCGGCGACGGTTCGCTGGTCGGGGAAAAAGGTTTTGCCGAAGCCGGGCCTTTTTGCTTGGGCGGGGTAGCTGCCCCGTATGCTGATCCGATGGAAATGCAGGTCTCCAAGCTCATCAAAAAAATCCGCGCAGGGGCCGGATTCTTCATCACCCAACCGATCTACGACCTGGAGCGATTTAACCAATGGTGGCAGGAGATCACGCGTCAGGGCCTCGACGAGAAGGCCGCCATTGTAGCCGGCATTCAGCCGCTTTATGACGCCCAAAAGGCGCAGGAATTGGCCGCCGGCCGACCGTCGCCGCGGATCCCGGAAGCGATTTTATCGCGATTGTCTTCCGTCTCGGGCGCATCGGCGCAGCGTGCAGCCGGAATCGCCGCCGCATTGGAAACAATAAAAAAACTATCCGAGGTGAAGGGATTGCGCGGTTTCCAGATTTGCGCGGACGGGGACGTCGACGCCTCTTTGGAAGTCATTGAAAAATCAGCCCTGGGCACGAAATAGCCATGCCTGCCAAGTATTCCATCCATACCGCCGCAGCCGCGCCCCGCGTCCGACCAGTGGGCAAGCTGGGCATCGTCGATTGGCGCGAAGACTGTTCGAGTTGCCACAATTGCGTCAAGCGGGCATGCGTTTACGGCTTATACCGGGACGAAGCCGATACACTCCACAACCAGTTGGGTTACCTGGACTATATTTATCAGTGCAAGGGCTGCCTGAACTGCATCCAAAACTGCACCAAGAACATCCTTACCCGCGTGGAAAATCCCGAGTATCGCCGGCTGGGCGACGAGTACTACACTCCGGAAATCATCCTTTCCACGTGGTTCCAGGCCGAGACGGGCCGCATACCCGTGTCCGGATCGGGCTACGGCGGGCCTTTTAGCGGATCGGGATTCGATTCGATGTGGACGGACATGTCGGAAATCGTCCGGCCCACGCGCGACGGGATTCACGGCCGCGAGTACATCAACACCAGCGTGGACATCGGCAGCAAACTGAAGCAATTGACATTCGAGGACGGCCGGTTGGGAAATGTGCCGCCGCCGCTTTTTGAGATTCCACTGCCGGTGATCTTCGATTGCATACCCGGGCACTGGCAACGCGGGTCGGTGATGGAATCAGTTGTTCATGCGGCAGCCGCATTAGGCACATTGGCCGTTATCCGCGATGAAGACGGCGCCGGCGCATTGGCCTCCAAACACGGGCGAGTGATTCCGCTTGTCGGCAGCGTCAAAGCGGCGGCAGATGGGCCGTTTAAGACAGCGCCCATGGTGATGATTCCCGACACGGCGGAAATCATGGCGGTTCAAGCTTCACTAAAAGAGCAAAATCCCGAACGGGTAGTGGCAATTCGCATCGAGGCCACGCCGGCCAGCGCGGAACGCGTCGTCCAACTCACAGGTGAAGGGATCGAGGCGATTCATCTGGTTTTCGACAAGCACGGGCGGGAAAACTCCGTTAAACACGGGCAAGATGCCCGTGCCACCCCCAAGCCCAGGCATGCCCGCGACGTGCTGCGGGAAGTTCATAGGGCACTAGTAAAAGACGGCACTCGCGACCAGATTACATTGATATCGTCGGGCGGAATCGCCCTGCCCGAACACATGGCCAAGGCCATAATTTGCGGTGCGGATCTGGTGGCCATCGACATACCACTTTTATTGGCGTTGGAGTGCCGGCTGTGCGGCGAATGCGAGCGCGGCGAAACCTGCCCCATTCTGTTGGAACAGGCCGACGCCGATTATGCCGTTGATCGCATCAAGAACCTGATCGGGGCCTGGCACCAGCAACTGGTCGAGGTCCTGGGCGCAATGGGCATCCGCGAGGTCCGCCGTTTGCGGGGCGAGACAGGCCGGGCGATGTTCTTCGAGGACCTGGAGCGCGATTCGTTTGGAAAAATTTTTGGCAAGCGAAAGAATTTTGAGGGGGCCATTTAACGATGAGCATCACTTCACAAAGCAGCCCGCCTGACCAGTTCCAAGCCCCGGACAACTTCCTTTCACGGCCCGATTTCGCCGAAGTGTCGCGGCAAGTGCGTCCAGCCCCGCCGCGATACCGCAACGAGATCGGCAAATACACGGTCCGCCGGTCATCGATCTGCGCGAATTGCGGCCATTGCGTGGCGATTTGCCCGGAAGGCGTGCATCGGATGCCCGAGGGCTACCGGCAGGTGATCCGCCCGCTGGATTATCGCTGCATGGGGCCCGACTGTGCCAAGACAGAGCACTATTGCGTGGATGCCTGCCCCAATGGAGCGCTATCTGTTTCCGATAATCCGACATTTGAAACCCTTGGCGATTACCGCTGGACGCCCGACTTGCTGGTAAGCAATTGGTATATGGCCGAGACCGGTCACGTTCCAGGGCCTCACTTGGAGAACGAGGTCGGGGCCTCGTGCGGAGGGTTCGATCGCCTGCGATTCCGCCTGCCAAAGACCCCGCCGGCCGATCTGAGGCGCGAGGACATTTCCACCCAATTGCTGCTGAACCGGCGCAACGATTCCCGAGAGAAGATAAAAATCGATGTGCCCTGGTACGGCGGCGGCATGTCGTTCGGTTCCACAAATATTCGGGTGCTGCTGGGCAAGGCCCGCGTGGCAAAGGCCTTTCACGGATTCACTTGCACGGGCGAGGGCGGATATCCGGAGCGGTTCGTGCCTTATGCCGATCACGTGATCACCCAAGTAGCCACAGGACTTTTCGGCGTTCGGGAAGAAACCATTCAACGGGCGCGGATCGTGGAGTTCAAATATGCCCAGGGCGCAAAGCCCGGCTTGGGCGGTCACCTGCTGGGCGACAAGAACACGCCCAGCGTGGCGGCCTTGCGCGAGGCGGTGGTGGGCACATCGCTTTTTTCGCCGTTTCCCTTCCACAGCGTGTACTCGGTCGAAGATCACAAGAAGCACCTGGATTGGATCGCGCATGTCAATCCCCGGGCATTGCTCTCGGCCAAGGTATCGACTCCGGTGGACGTGGACATGGTCGCGGTGGGCATTTATTATGCCGGCGCGCATATCGTGCATTTGGACGGGAGTTACGGGGGCACCGGGGCGGCGCCGAACATCGCCAAGAAAAATATCGCCATGCCCATCGAGTATGCCATAAACCGCGTGCACCAGTTCCTGGTCGATGAGGGGATTCGCGACCAGATCACGGTCATCGCCAGCGGCGGAATCCGCACCCCGGCGGACATGGCCA
>JBEKSO010000352.1:0-4782 GCA_049516935.1 Thermoguttaceae bacterium | reverse complement strand
TGTGCGCGAAACGGACGGTTTTGCGAAAATCGCCGGTTTTCATGCGATTTCCGCCGCGGAAATCCGGTATCGCCGCCTCAAGCGGTCTGCCTCGGAAAATAATTCATGAAACAATCGATCAAGGGTCAGGCAACCGTACCGGATATTTTGCGCGCGCTGTATGTCCCGATTGCCGGGGAACTTGAACAGGTCGAAAATATCCTGTACGACGAGTTGCGCAGCGATCATCCTTTCGTGGATCAATTGGTTAAGCATGGTTTCCGTTTGGGGGGAAAGCGGCTCCGCCCGGCATTGCTTTTACTGGCCGGCAAGGCCTGCGGCCTTTTGCGGCACGAGCACTTTGTGCTGGGGGCGGTGGTGGAGTTGATTCACACAGCCACCTTGATTCACGACGACGTCCTGGACGAGGCCACTATCCGCAGGCATCTCGATACGATTAACGCCCGCTGGGACAACGAGGCAAGCGTATTATTGGGCGACTATCTGTTCGCCCGGTCCATCTGCCTGGCCAGCACGCTGGAAGATCATTTCGCCACAAAAGTTCTAAGCGCAACCGCCAAAATCATGTGCGAAGGGGAATTGAGACAGATCGAAAACCGGGGAAACTACAATCTCCGGGAAGAGCAATACATTTCGATTATCGGCAACAAAACGGCCGAATTAATGGGCTGTTGTTGCCGCTTGGGTGCTTATTACGCCGATGCAAATTACGACTGTTTGGAAGCGCTGAGGCGTTACGGTTTTAACCTGGGCATGGCGTTCCAGATCGCCGACGACCTGCTGGATCTGCTGGGCGACGAAAACACCGTGGGCAAGTCGCTGGGCACCGATTTACATAAACAAAAAGCCACGCTTCCGCTCATCCGGCTTTTGGACCAGGCCTCGCCAAGCGAAAAAAACGAACTTGTGGGCCTGTTATCCGACTCGGGCAACCATCGGCTGGAAATGCTGCGCAAATGGTTCGAGGAGTCGGACGCGATTTCACACGCCCGGAACCGGGCCGTTGCCTTTACCCGATCGGCCGCCAAGGAGCTTGCCGCGCTGCCGGCCGGTCCGGCCTTGGACAGTCTGCAGGGGATCGCCGAGTTTGTGGTCAACCGGCAGTTGTAACAGCGGCACGGGCATCTTGCCCGTGCTTATCCCATAATTCCCAAGAGCAGGGCATCTTGACCATGTTTATCCATGCACTGGCGAGACACCAGGGCCGTCTGATTATCCGATGCCAGGGAAAATGTTTATTCCAACCTTTTGGATTCGGCCAGCATGGGCCGCAGTTCGTCCACGAAATCGCGGGCGTCTTTGAATTGGCGGTAAACGCTGGCGAATCGCACGTATGCCACCTGGTCGAGCACGCGGAGCCGGCGCATGACCATTTCGCCGACCTTGGGGCTTTCGACCTCGGCCTCGTAATTGCTTTCTATTTCGTTTTCCACGTCGGAAACGATGGTTTCCAGTTGGGCGTCGCTGATGGGAAGTTTCCAGCAGGCCTTTTCCAAGCCCCGTTTGATCTTGGCGCGGTCGAAAGGTTCCCGGGACCCGTCTTTTTTCACGATTTTTACGGTGGTGCCTTCGATACGCTCATAGGTTGTATATCGTCGTTTACAGTCCAGGCATTCCCTTCTGCGCCGGGTGGCGATGCCGTCTTCGCTCGCCCGGGTGTCGATCACGCGGTCATTATCCACATGGCAAAAAGGGCATTTCATGGCGGCAGGCGTCTCCTTTCCCGTTTATATTATGAGACTACTACTATAATCAGTGCCGGGTGGTGAGGGAAGGGGCGGATTAAAAAGGATGAAGGAAGAAGAATGAAGGATGAATAGTAATAATTAACCGCTTGCGGTTTCGCACTACCCACCGCCCACTGATAACTGAAAACTGATGACTGATAACCATCTACCACATACCACATACTATCTACTATAATACTGCTGTTCCTGTCCCGCCAAAATTCAGACTAGTAGGAGGGTTGTGGCAATGGTTTGCCCTCAGTGTGGTGCGGAAATCGTCGCCGAAGCGATTTTTTGTCACAAATGCGGTCATCGGATTTCGGAGGAGATTGTCCAGGGCGATCCCGGGCGGCCGTCTACGGACGCGGGAGAATCTCCACCCCCGGCGCTAACGCCTAACGAGAAATTCAAGGCGACTGCAGCCGGGCTCGATTCCAGTGAGGAGCAGGAGCGGGAACTTTGGCACGGCGGTTATTCGCCAAAAGCCATGATTGGGGCATGGTGCCTGTGCGCACTGGTAAGCATTGTCCTGCTGATTATCGGTTGTTTTTGGGTGGGTACGAAGCCTTGGCCGTGGATAATCATATTGCTGATCATAATCGGCTTTTGGGGTTACAACCTGCTTAAGATGCTGCATCGCCGTTTAAGCGTCAGCTATTTGCTTACTAACCAGCGCTTCATTCACGAATCGGGCGTGCTGCGCCGCATTACCGACCGCATCGAAGTGATTGATATTGACGACATCACCTTTGAACAGGGAGTCGTGGAACGCATTGTGGGCGTCGGCACTATCAAGATCGCCTCCAGCGACCGTACCCATCCTGAACTCTTGTTGTATGGCATCGAGAACGTCAGCCAGGTGTCAGGGCTTATCGACGACACGCGCCGGTCCGAGCGCCGACGCCGGGGCCTGCATATTGAAAATATCTGAAACGCATTATAATGCGATAATCATGCATAAACAGTCAAGGAATGACCAACCGAACGCAACAGCCGCGGGGATAATCGGCAAACTTCCCGGTCAAACGGTCGTGGTGGTAATTGCCGGGATCGCGGCCGCATGGTTCGCCGCTGGTTCGACTGGTTTCTGGGGCCACGGTTTGCGTCACGCCTTGACATGCCTGGCCCTGGGCATTGCAATTCTTGCCGCATGGCCGTGGCCCAATCCCAACTGGAAAAACTGGGCAATCTTGGCGGCTTGCATCATTGCGGCCCTGGTTTTAAACTCCTCCATTCTTCCAACGGTCAATGTTCTAGGAGTGGTATTAGTCCTGGCGACTCTTGCCTACATCCACGAAGGTCAGACCAGCCGGGCGATTCTCTTGGCGGCATTGGCCGCGATGACCCTGGCCATATTCCGATTGGCCTTAACTTCAATCCCAATAGTTTGGCAATTGGCCGACGTATTGGGTTGCGGCATGGGAAAGCTGGCCGGCGGATTGACCGACCGACCGCTAAACATCGGGGCGACATTTGGCGGACTGGATTTTCTGGTGTTGATGTTTGCCCTTTACGCCGGCTGGTTAAGCAACATTGCCCCTCCGCGGCGGAGACTCGGAATCTACGCCGGTGCGGCAATTGTGCTTGCGCATCTCGTGTATCTTGTTATGCTTGCGTATTCGGTAAAGATTGCCGCCCTCCTGCCCGACCCGTTTTATGTCACGGAAACCGATACCAACAGAGTCGGCGCTTGGGCCTGGCAAAATGCCGTGCGAACGTTTTTGCCCTGGAATCTGCCTGTATTGGCGATGATTTTGCAGGGTATTGTCGCGGCCTGCATGTTCCGCTGGGCCGATTGGCTGCCGGTTGCCAGGATTGATAAACAAAAAAACTTCCCCATGTCCAGGCATGAGGAAGTGGTTAATCTCCGCGACGTAGTAAAAGACGCCACATTTAAATTTGGGCCCGTGGCTTTGGCCGTGCTGATCGGGGTGCTTACCTCGCTTTCGTTTATAAAACCCGGCTTGAAGGGCAAAACCCTGGTGGCCTACGACAAAGGGCATCTCAGTTGGCTCAAGCCGGAATATGACAATCCGATCGAAGGCGGCTACGGGATGCTGCCAATTTTTATCCGCAGCCTGGGCGGGAATTTTTTCAAATCGCCGGCCCTTTCCCGGGAGGATCTCGCAGGCGCCGACGTTTTAATTCTCCTGCATCCTGATTCGCCGTTCACGGACGAACAACTAAAGCAAATTGAAAATTTCGTCCGCCAAGGCGGTTCGCTCCTATTGGGTGCCGAAAATTTTATCCGCGAGCCCGCATCGGAAAGCCATTTTAACGACGTTCTGAAACCATCGGGCATGAAGGTCCGCTACGACACGGCTATTCCGCTTTCAGCCAATTGGGAACAGTCGTACCAAGCGCTTTCACACCCGGCCACGTTGGGTCTGGGCGATGAAAACAATCGTTTCGGATTCCAGCGCGGCTCTTCGATCCGTTTGGGCTGGTCCTCCCGGCCGATTGTCGCGGGCCGTTGGGGATGGAGCGATCCCGGAAGCGACGCCATAAAACAGAAGTCGCCTGAATACCAGGAAGGCCAGCCGCTGGGCGATATTGTTTTGGCGGCCGAAGAGCCCTTGGGTCAGGGGCGAATAGTCGTGCTGGGCGACATGTCGTGCTTGAACAACGAGCGTTTGTCCTGCTCCAGCGAATTTGCCGGTCGATTGTTGGGATATCTTGCCCATCGCCCCTCCAATCCGCAGGATTTATGGCGGCAGATTTTGTCTATTGCGGCAATGATATCGCTGGTTTGGTTATTGACGGCACAGCCGGAAGCGATGCAAGTCGCAGCGACGAGCTTCATTTTTGCCGCGGTTTTGCTTTTGTGCACATTCTACAGCGATAGCGCGAACCCGGTGCTGCCCGACGGCCGCACCCAAACGCCGAATAACCTGGCCTACATCGATACTTCACATCTGGAGGCCTTTAGCAGCGATTTGTGGAACGATTACGGCATTGCGGGCTTCACGCGCGTGCTGATGCGCAGCGGTTTTCTGCCTTTGAGGATAAGTGAATTAACTGCCGAACGTTTGGAGAGGGCAGGGCTGTTGGTGTG
>JBEKSO010000351.1:0-4828 GCA_049516935.1 Thermoguttaceae bacterium | reverse complement strand
GGTTTCCGATCACGGCCTGGAAACCTTCGACGCCGACGATTACACGGCCTCGGATATAAATGCCATTTTCCGCCGCGTTCGTTCCGGCGCCAATCCATCCCAAGATAACGTATTGAAATTCCGTTCCGCCATGCTCTACGAGTTGGCACTGATGGATCAGGAAAAGGGCTGGACCCAACAGTTCCACTACGGCGCGCTTAGGAACAACAACACCCGCATGTTCCAAACCCTCGGGCCGGATACGGGTTTCGATTCCATCGGCGATTTCCACGCCGCCCGGCAAATGGTCAAATTCTTCGACCGCCTGGACCGCGACAACCGCCTGGCCAAAACCATCATCTATAACCTCAATCCCGCCGATAACGAAATCGTCGGCACCATGATCGGCAACTACCAGGACGGCAGCCTGCCCGGCAAAATGCAGTTCGGCTCCGCCTGGTGGTTCTTGGATCAAAAAGACGGCATGGAAAAACAAATTACCGCGCTGTCAAACCTCGGTCTCTTGAGCCGGTTCGTGGGCATGATTACCGACAGCCGCTCCTTCCTCTCCTATACCCGCCACGAATACTTCCGCCGCATCCTCTGCAACCTCCTGGGCCGGGAAATGAAAGACGGCCTCCTGCCCGACGACATTGAGATGATCGGCCCCATGGTCCAAGACATCTGCTACCGCAACGCCGCAAGGTATTTTGGCTTTGATTTACCAAAGTAGGGCAACACAAATATTTAGCCCGCCGTGAATACACGGCGGGTTGTGTTCAGAGGGAATTGCATCTTGTCTATTTGTGCTTTAGTTTCCACCACCTGAAATATAGGTAAGAGTAATATTAATAAGAGGGGGATGTCGCCTAAAATTTCTATAATCCTCGCGAACCTTTTCCTGTTTTTCTCTGACTATTCTAGTAACATCTCTCGGGTCTTAGCGATAAAATACCCCAATTTATTGACGATATGAAGTTAAGTTGAGCTAATCGGTCAACATAAAAAAATAATTACCCAAATTGTAGATTGAATAGACAAATTCAGCATTAGTGCTTATACTAAGACAAAGGTTACGTGGCCGGCGTTTCGATAAATGAAAAGCGGCCCCATGATAGCTTAATATTTCTGTCCACTATATAAGCGCCTAGCGCAACGATCTGAAAGGGATCAAAAATGGATCGCTACATTTCCGCCATTGTCCGTGGATTCTCTATTCTTCTTGGTGTCAACAACCGGGAGAACTGCGGTAGTGGTTTGGCGATTCAGGATTCCGCTCTTAGTTCGCTTTTGCGCTCTCTGGGATTGCGCCACGGCGGCGGTAGTAGTTCGGCCGGCCAACATGTGCTTGTTACAGTACGTGTTAGCACGGCCAACTGGCGTCCGGCCGGAATGGCGAGGCATGTTTCGGGAAAATAATAACTTATTCCCCGAATCTTAAAACTCCTTCCCCTGCCGCCACGACGGCCTAAGGCGTTTGTTAGCTTTTTGCCGTTTCCGCCGGTTCGAGAGTTTTTCCGCGTCCCAGTTTTTTTAGTGCTTTTTTCAAACGGAAATATAATCATGAATACCCAATATGCCGCGATTCCTCAAAACGATCCACCACTGGCCGAAACCGTCTATGCCGCTAAGCGCGGCGACCGGCTGGCATTCGGCCGGCTGGTGGAAAATTTCGAGCGCGCAGTTTACGCCACCGCCTACCGCCGCTTGAGCAATCACGCCGACGCCCAGGAACTATGCCAGGACGTGTTCCTCCAGGCGATGCGGAAAATCGATCAACTCGAAGATCCCCGCTGCTTCGGCGGCTGGCTCCGCTCGATTGCCGACCGCATGGCCATCAACCGCATGATGCGCCGTGGTCCGATCACCTCGGCCGACACCGACCTGTTGAATTCCGACTGCGTCGAACACCGCACGCCGCTGGTGGTCCTGCTCCAGCACGAACGCGAAGACCAGGTCCGCCGCGGTTTGCGCCGCCTCCGCCCCATGGACCGCGAAACCCTCGTGGCATTTTATTTCGACGGCCGATCCATCAACGAAATGTCCAAAAAATTCGGCACTCCGGTGGGCACCATCAAGCGCCGCCTGCACGTCGCCCGAAAACGCCTGGCCAAGGAACTCGAAACCCTCTCCCCAGCGTAGCTCAACCATTTAGCCCCCGGCTTATTTAGCCCCCGGTGAATACACCGGGGGTCTTGTTTGTGTAAACACCGGGGGCTTTGGTTGAGTGACTACTCCGGGAGGATTATAAAAACCGCGCTCATTGGTCGCGCATTCCCAACAAAATTGTAAACCCGTGGCCGACAAACCGCTTGCGGTTTCGCGAAAAGCCAGCTAAATGCCCTTTCCTCCCCCCCGCGATCCCGGTGAACTTTTTCTCGTTCTCGCGCTCACGAATGGGAACGCATGAACAGCTTCCTGAAAACCCCTCTAGCCCACTCAAGAAAAAAAGCCGTCGCCGGCTCGGGGGGCAAGACGGCGACGGCACCGGGAGGACAATCAACACACAGGGGTGATTCGTCAATTTTTTATCGGTTGGCGTGACAGTTAAACTGTCACCCCAACTTAAACGTTCTTTACGGCGAGGTGACGCCGAGTTTCTCTTCCTCCTCTTCTTGGATAATGATTCGCGGAGTGACCATCATCATCAAACTTTGCGTCTCCCTCCCCACGCCCACATTCTTGAACAAACGGTTCAGATATGGGATTTTGTTGAGAATGGGGACGCCGAATTCGTTGCGGCCTTCGCTGAGCCGTTTGATTCCGCCCAAAAGCACGGTTCCGCCGTCCGGCACGCTGACCGTAGTGGTAACGGAAACGAACGAGAAGCTGGGCAACTGGACTGTTACGCCCGTGGTCGTCTTGGATACGCTACTGTCATTTTTGGTGGCATCGTTGGGAGTAGTTTGGACGCCTTCTTTTGTGGTGTCGGTCGTGGTGCTCGTCGTTCCGCTGAATGTGAAGGTGTTGACCGTTCCAATATGACTGAAGAATGGCACGATCGTCAGCCGCACAAAGCGCCGATCATTGGAAATGACCGCCTGCACGGACATGTACGTGCCTTCGGAGAGCACGACTATCACCGGTTGTTGCGCGGCGGCAAAGTCGCCGACCACGGGAATCACGCTGATAACGAAGGGATTTTGCGTCTGATCGTAGACCGTCGCCTGTTGCCCGTTGAACAAAGTAACCTTGGGAGCTTGAAGCACGTTGGTGCGCCTGTCGCCCTGAGCCGCGTTGATGAAAAAGTACGCCTCGATGTCGCTGAGGATGGCGAATCCCACCTGGGCCCCGGCCGTGGCGTCAAAACCGCCGAATTGCGGGACCGACAAGCCGAAGCTGTTTTGGGTGAATTGAGTATCCAGATCCGAGGTATACACCGATGGCGTGTTCCCCGGTCCGGTCGTCCCCACGACCGCGCTTACGGTGCGATCCGAGTCGAGGGTGTCGAAGACCGGTTCTTGCGGCGGGGCGCCTGACGGATTGCCGGCCACGACCACCGACCCGAATCCGACCGGCTGGTTCTTGGCGTTGTCGTGGATATTAAAGTCGAAATTCACCCCGATCCGTTCAAAGAAATTGTCCGTAAGCGTTATGAAGCGGACCTCAATGGTCACCTGCAAATCCTGCATGCGGCGCAACTGTTCCAGAAGGTCCACTATTTCTTCGTGAACGTCCTGAGTCTGGCTGACCACGATGCTCAAGTTGGTCTCGAATGGCGCGATCGAGCCCGGCCCGCCGACGCTGTCCCAAGTCTGCGGTTTCACCGTGCCGGTAATCAAATTGATCAGGCTGTCGAAGTCGGCTTGCGTGCCGCCGCCTAACCCGCCCGGGCCGAACCCCAGCGGTTGCTGCGATTGGTTGTGCGAGCCCCCGGCCGGATGAGGCGATGTGATTTGCGATAGCACGTTCGGGTTGACCATTCCCGTGCCGCCTTTGCCGTCGCGGCTGGCCATCACGGCCAGCGGCGAGTTGGTCGAACCGAAAGGCGCCGTGCCCCCTCCAAAGCCGATGGTCCCCATCGCGTTTTGATACGCCGCGCTTAAGCCCATGGGCATGGGCACGAAGTTCGGAATCGGCACCACCAGGTCGGCCACGTTATATGTTACCGTATACACCTGGTTGTCGCGCATTTGCTCGCTGGTGATTTTGAGCACTTCGTCCTTGACTACATAGCTTAAATGCAGCGGTTGAAGGATCAAATTCAAGGCGCTTTTGAGCATGATTTCGTGCCGCACTTCGATGTTTATCGGAGTATCGGTGGTCACGCCTTCCTCGGCCAGGCCTTTCGGATCCAGATACAGGTTGATTTCGGCGATCTTGCTCAGGTAATCGACGACCTTGCTCAACGGCGCGTTGGTAAAGTCCAGCGATACCGGCGTCTTCAGTTTCTTGTCAATTTCTATCTCCCGCTCGGTCCGGTTGCGGAGATGTTCGGCTTGCGTCAGTTTCGCCCGGTTCTTGGTCATCTCGCCCCACGTCTTGGCGTCGGGCATAACGTACGGATTGCGATCATCGAATGGAATACCACTATGATCCACCGAATCCAGGGTCTGCCAAAAACCTTCTTCCTTCATATCCCTCAATGCGTTATTGCTGGTTACTCGATACAAAAACTTGGCGTCGGTCAGCAGTTGTTGAGCGACCGGATCGTTGGGATCGAGTTGCGCCGCCTGTTTGGCCGTTATTTGGGCCTCTTCGTAGCGCTGCTCGTCGCGCAGGCGATTGAATTCATCAAGTTTTTGCGCGATTTTCTCTTTTGTCTCTTGTTTCACGCGCCTGTCGCGGTCGACATCCTGGCGAGTGTTGTTGTTCTTTTCCGCCAGATCCAAACGCGGCTGATTCTCCT
>JBEKSO010000350.1:0-4858 GCA_049516935.1 Thermoguttaceae bacterium | reverse complement strand
ACACGGCTCTGAATGCTCAGCCATTGTCGGGCTCCTTTAGTTTGCAAAGCTGGTGGCGTATATGTCCGTGATCTTCTGGTAAAACAACCGCTCAGAAGCGCGGATGTCGCGGATACGGGCGAGCAGTTCATCGAAATAGTCCTGCCCGATGGTCCGTCCCGCCTTGATGCGTTCGTCGTCGAGCACGAAACCTTTGACCAAAAGTTCGCCCAACTGGGCGGTAGCCCACTGCCGGAATTGGGTGCCGCGAACCGAGCGAACGCGGTAGCCCACGGCGAGAATCATGTCGAGGTTGTAGCATTTTGTCTGGTAGTTCTTGCCATCTGCGGCAGTTATTAAGTATTCCTTAATAACTGATTCCGCCTCTAACTCCTTTTCCTCAAAGACATTACGGATATGTATGTTTATGTTGGGCACACTGGTTTGGAACAATTCGGCCATGCCAGCCTGCGTGAGCCAGACAGTCTGGCCGTCGAGCCGTACTTGGAGGTTGAGCGAGCCATCGCGGTAGATGAGCATCTGTCCGCCCGACGGCAGCGGCGCCGGCAGATTAGCACCGTTGCCGTTGCCCTTTGCATCGTTTTTCCCGGCAGCACGTTTCTTTGCCATACCCCGTTTTCCTTAGTGACGCAGAATGATCCGATTGGAGCCAATTCCCGAGACCTCAAATATAGCCCCCATTTAAAAAGGGAAAAAGGGGACAGGTGCATATATTGCTGAACTTGGTAAATTTAGATCGAATATTTTCAATCCAAGAGGGTATTTTGCATAATTGCCATATTTCGTCCTTTTGCTGTTTCGTGTTTTCGCGGTTAAGAACATCAATTTAACCTGATTCATTGCATGCACCTGAAATGTCCAATTATTTCACTTGAAATTGGGCCAGGCTGTTTGATAGAATCTGCCCTGCAAAAATAGAGTTCGCGTCAATACAAAACATCACCAACGGCACACGGTGTGTGCCTGCTACATTCCTAAACGTGGAAAAATCGCGATTTGGTGACCAAAATATTTGAGTTTCCATAAGACAAGAATCATCAACGGCCCAGGATATAAACGTGGAAAAATCGCGATTTGTTCCCCAACTAACTGATTGGAATTTCCATTCAAAGAAAAAAGGGTTCCACGCCGGAGCGTGGGAACCAGGTTATCCCCAATCCCCAATCCCGAATCCCTAATCCCGAACCCTGAACCCTGAACCATGAACCCTGAACCATGAACCCTTTATTACGCCACGATATCGCGCCGCCGATTTAAATAATCCCAGACAACGTAGCGCTCCAGGTCGCGGCCGGCTGTGAAAAAGACTTTGCCGGAAGTTAGTTCGGCCAGGCGGTAGGCGAAGTGCACGTCTTCGCTCGATTGCATCCAGGTGGGCAGGAGGAAGATATTGATGGCGATGCCCTCGCGCCGGCAGAGACGGCCTTCGCGCATCGTCGATTCCTCGGTCCGCGGGTCGGGCGGATAAAGCAGATACAGATATTTTCCCTCGAAATGGGCCGTGGGCAGGCCGTCGGTGATCAGTATCACGCGGCGGTTGGGCGTGTCCTGGGCGGAGAGCATCTGTCGGGCAAGTTGCAGCCCGTGTTGAATATTGGTGAAGTGCTGCGGCAAAAGCATTTCGCTCACATTCGGATCGCTCATGTCGGCCCTGAGACGGACAACCGGATTGCCGATGGTGACCGGCTTGGGCATGAGCTTGACGATCTCGCCCGGATGACACGGCTTGGCAATGGTGAATACCTCGACGAATTGCAGAAAATCGCCGGGATATTCGCGGCGGATCAGCCCGTCCAGGGCCAGCCCCATGCGCTTGACGTTGATGTACAGGCCGTCGTAACGCATCGATCCGCTCATGTCGAGCAGTACCACCGTTGCGCATTTGGGCGAGTTGCGCGTGCTGTGGATTACGATATCGTCGGGCTTTAGCCGGATGGGCAAACCCGGTCCGTCGCGAATCAGGGCATTGATCATCGAGCCGGGGATGTCCATGTTGGTCAAGGAATCGCCAAACTCGTAGGGTTTTGTCCGCTCCAGCTCGACCGCGCCTTCGCCGGATATTGGCCCTTGATGCCGGCCCGTGCGCGAGGACTCGAGATTGCTGAAGATGCGATCCAGCAGCCGTCCCTGAAAAAGCCGGTATGCCTTGGGCGTAAGATTATAACCTTGTCCGCTTTTTTCCAAACCTTGTCGTTCGGCCAGGTCGCGAAGATACTCATCAATTTGCCGGGCGAACTCGTTGAGCTTTTCCATATCGCCCGGTTCGGCGAATTCGGAAAGTGCCTCCAGGTCGATCACGCCGATTTGTGCGTTTTTGGCGGCTTCTTTGAGCTGTTCTAGGAGCCGGTCGATTTCTTCTAGTTCGCGCTTGATTTCCAATGCCTGGGGAATAGTCATCTGGACGCGGCCGGTGAACTGATATTTGCCCGCCAGTATGTCGATCTGATATTTATCGCCCAGCCGGTCGATCAAGTGCACAAGCTGCCGGGCGAAATCGCCACGCTGCCGATCGGCTTGATACCAGATCCGCTCCAGGTCGTATAATTGTTCTTCCTTAAAGGCTTGGAGGAAAGGGCCTTTGAGTTTTGGGGGCGGCTGCATTTTTTGGCCGAAGCTGGAATATCTTTTGGCCGCCGCTTCTTGAACTCGCTCGGTTTCGTAGGTCTCCAGAATCTTTTTCTTGCGCTGGCGGAGCAATTCCATGAGCGCGTCCAAGCTGGGGCCGAGACCGGCGATCTGGCTGGGATCGAGGCGCACCGCCCTGGCCAGTTCTTCCTCGCTGAGTTCGCGCATATCGCCGTAGGCCAGCATGTGCTCGAAGGCCCCGGAAAGCACGTCGGGCTGCGCCGCCAGCGGGCTGGGCAAATTCCGCGGATCGTACTTTTGGTACGTATGAATGATGCCGCCGGGATGATGTTGCGATTCCATATATCTTAATGCAATTTGAAAAATGCAAATTGCAAATTGCAAATTGAACAACTATAACCGCTTGCGCGATTTGTTACATTGTTTCGTATTTCACCCATTTATGTAAAAAACTACATACCATCTACCACCTACTATCTACCATGAAGTAATTTGTCTATGTAATTTCATACACTATCCGCCCGTGCCGTTGGGCGCGGGAAATCTGCTCGGTGGCGTAAAGGCCGGCCAGGACAAACTCGACGCACGAGGCGCGGACCGCCGGATCGCTGGATGCGTTTACCTCGAAGGCCTTTTCCCAGGCGGGCGGCATGCGCTTTAATCGCTCGGCGTAAAGGCTCGATGGCAGCATGTCGCCGACCTCGATTTTCACGCCCTTGGAAAATATCTCGGCTATCTCGGCCAGGCCGTGGCGGTCGACGTATTCGCCAAATACGTCGCGGACGGCCTCGGCCTGGATGGCGTCGAGAACCTGGCGTTCGGTCATCTGGTGGCTGCTCATCAGGTCGAGTTCCAATTTGCCCAGCGACGAGGAATATAGATGTCCCAGGTCGCTTATCCGCGGCACGGCCGGTCGCTCGCCCAGCACGGCCGCGCGTTGCCGGGCGCTGGCCACCATGGTGCGGTAATTGGCGATGCTGAATCGGGCGCTAACGCCCGACTGCTGATCGATGTATTTGCTCTGCCGGGCTGCAACGCTCATCTGCTCGATAATTTCGCGCATGAAATAGGGCACGAAAACGGGAAAATCGCCGTCCAGTTCGACTTTGGCCTCCTGCTCCATGATCTTGATGCCCAACTGGCGTGTAAGCGGATAATGCGTGTGGATTACAGTGCCTATGCGGTCCTTCAATTGCGGTATCACCTTGCCGCTGCGGTTGAAAGTGGCCGGGTTGGCCGAGAACAGTATCAGCACGTCGATGTCGAAGCGGATGGGATAGCCGCGGATTTGCACGTCGCGCTCTTCGAGGATGTTGAACAGGCCGACTTGCACGAGTTCGTCCAGTTCGGGCAATTCGTTGACCGCGAACACCCCGCGATGCATGCGGGGAATCAGCCCGAAATGCAAGGCCTCCTCGGCCGACATGCTCACCCCGCCGGCCAGCTTCGCCGGATCGATCTCGCCGATCACATCGGCGAATTTCGTGCCCGGCGCCAATCGCTCGGCATAGCGCTGGTCGCGGGGCCACCAGGCGATGGGGATCTGGTCTTCGGGCGTGTTTTGAACCAGGTTTCGACCTTGGGCGGTGATGGGTTTGTACGGGTCTTCGTGCACGGGGCAGCCGGGAATGTCGAGATACGGCAGTTCCTCGTCCAAAAAGCGGACCAACAGACGCATCAACCGGCTTTTGGCCTGGCCCTTTTCGCCCAGAAAGAGCAAATCGTGCTGGGCGATCAAACCCAGGTTGATTTCGGGAATGACAGTGCCGTCGTAGCCGATGATGCCGGGAAAAAGCCCTTCGCCCCGGCTCAGCATGCGCATGAAATTATCGTATATCTCCCGCTTGACCGGCTTCGATACCCAGCCGGATTGGCGAAGTTGATTTAATGTACCTGGTTTTTCAAGAATAGCGGACATGGATTTTACGAGTTATATGCCGGCAGATTACATTTTTTCATTTAGGTTGCGGAACGGTTAAGCATATTATACACAACGTGACCGCATATAATTGTATCCATAAGTCTAATTTAGAGAAGCTTTAACCGACTACTTCAAATCGATTTCATAACTGACACGGCCTGAAGAAATGGCGCATCCAAGACCGGAATTCTTTGGGTTTTCGAATTTAGTCGGCAATGGAAACCATTTTTTGGCCGCCAATTCTTGGGAAGACGTTTCTTTCTTGCCCGGTTGGGCAGGCTTTTCTCCACGAACGACTGAGCGGCCCATGGAGGGGTTACGGCTGATCACCGCAATTGTCACGTTTCCCGG
>JBEKSO010000349.1:0-5295 GCA_049516935.1 Thermoguttaceae bacterium | reverse complement strand
ATACTCTGCTGGCCATCGACAGTCGGATGCCGACTTCGTCAGCCGAGGCCCGGGAAGTCGCCAAGCAAGTCTTGCGTCGCGATCGGCGGCGGGTCCGACTCCTTACGCGGGCGACGATCGGATTCTTCCTGTTGACGGTCATCGGGATCTGCTTCTTTGTCTATTTTTACTGCCTAAAGTTCGCGCCCGCAATGGACAAGTACCAGCAACTCATCGCCGCGATGGAACAGGAACTCTCAGCGCACAAACAGCAACTCGCCAAGCAGGAACCGCAACCCTCCACGCCGGACCTGCTGACCACGACCGCAGGGATGACGATAGGGCAAGGCTGGGCACTCTTCTTCTTCCAGGCCGTAATCCTATGGGCAACCGTGGCGTTGTTCGTGGTCATGCTGGCGGCCGCCTTTTGTACGGTTCTGCTCATGGTCAAGCGACGAAACAGTCCAACGGGTGAAATTCCATTAGCCGTTTCCCGTAAGCGAGGTCGCAGATGGCGATTCGTTAATGGTTACCTGGAATTGATATTTAGCCCCCCGTGTATTTAGCCATTCGTGAATATACGGGGGCTAAAATTGGAAAATATTCCACGCGGCCCCCGGTGTATTCACCGGGGGCTAAATATGCCTACTCCTCCCATCCCGCCGATTCGTAACGCAGGATCTCTCGTTTCCAATCCACCTCATGCACCGGCCAGCCCTGGATAGAGTTCAATCCGTCATTTTCCTCATGGGGCCGGTTTTTTTCGTGGACCAGGCGCCAGCAACTCCATTCGGCCTGGGACGGCGGCGGAATTCGGCCGAGAAGATTGCCGCGGCGAAATGTTATTCGGCCTTGATCGAAAATCGTAATAATAACCGCAGGGCGGCATTCGAGCATTCGCCGGGCGATCAACTCGTGACTGGCGGTGCAATATCTACCTTTAAGCGCCAACAGATCCCAGTTCAATGCGGCGGCATCATGATCAAACCAAAGCGATGGAATGAGCAATCGGCCGGCCAGTTGATTGGCAATTTGCTCCCGAGCGCGGGGAGACGATTCGCAGGGATCAATACCCAGACGATTGAATACGTGAAATGCCGCATGTTCGCCGATTTCGTGAGCTACGGCCCATTGCCGGCGTTCCAAGCGCGGATCGAACCTTAATAAAATCGTCGCCATGGGCCGCGATGTGCTTCGATCACTCAGTCGCACATACCTTGCCCGGCCCGACTGGCAATCGTCCAAAGCCACGGTTATACCCAGGGCCTGCGCAATGCTAAAGGCATCCACGGGCGGTTCTTCCCAGCGACATTGGGCGAGGATTTCTTCAACCACGGCATCCAAGCCCGCTGATATTTCTTCAAGGGTTAAATCGGTCAACATTTTCCACCCCCTTTAGGAAACGGTTTTCAAATATAGTGTATATATGTATACTATAGCATACCTTGCAAATTATGCAATCGGGAATATGCGACACTTACATTTTTTCCCGGATCGGATAACATAATAATTTGGTATTTCATTCATTATTCAGCACTCATCATTCATCATTTTCCTTTCCTCACTTGTTGAGATTATGACCAAAAAACCTTCCAAAGGCAGTTACGCCCTAATCAGTCTTGGCTGCCCGAAGAATCTGATCGACACCGAGCGGATGGCGGGCCTGCTGCGGTTGGACGGTTTTCGATTGGTCAAGCAACCTACGAGCGCCGATTTCGTGGTGATTAACACCTGCGGTTTTATAGCCGACGCCCGGGAAGAATCGCATCGGGCCATCGAAGAAATGCTGGAATTGAAAACCAAGGGCCGGATTCGCGGAGTGGTTGTCACCGGCTGCCTGGCCGAAAGAGATAAAGATCGGCTGATGCAAAAATATCCCCAAATTGACCAACTGGTGGGGGTCTTCGGCCGCGATGACATAGTCACCGCCGTGGCCCGAATGTATGACGGACTGAGCGAGCAGCGAACTATTTTCCGCCCAGCGCCTAGCCGCCCACTCGCCGATACGCACCGTTTGCGGATCACGCCTAGGCATTTGGCCTTTTTAAAAATCGCTGAGGGATGCAGCCGGCTATGCAGTTTTTGTTCCATCCCGCAGATGCGAGGGCCTTATGCCAGCAAACCGATCGAGCAGATCGTGGCCGAGGCCGAAGAACTGGCCGCCGACGGGGTCAAGGAACTGATCCTGGTGGCCCAGGACAGCAGTTTTTATGGCATCGACATATATGGCAAACCGAAATTGGCCGAGTTACTGCGGGAACTGGATAAATTAGAGGGATTGGCATGGATCCGGTTAATGTACCTTTATCCGATGCACATCACCGATGAGTTGATCGAGACCGTGGCACCGGCCGATAAAGTACTGCCATATCTAGACTTGCCGCTACAGCACATAAACGACGAAGTCCTCCGCCGGATGAGACGCCGCGTTACCCGGTCGGAAACGGAGGAATTGATCCGCCGGCTGCGGGCAAGGATCGATTCATTAGTGCTGCGGACGACTCTGATAGCCGGCTTTCCAGGCGAGACCGAAGATCAGTTCCAGGAATTGCTCGATTTTGTCCGGAAGCAGCGATTCGAACGCCTCGGGGCATTTGCATACTGCGAAGAGCCGGGAACGGCATCCGTGGAATTGGAAGGAAAATTGCCGGAAAATGTAAAAAACTCCAGACGCGACCGTCTTTTAGCGACGCAACAGGGTATTGCCTTCTCCTGGAATGAGGCGCAAATCGGCCGGCGCATGGAGGTTATTATCGATAGTTGCATACCAAAGGAGTCGAACGCCTATATAGGTCGTAGTTATGCCGACGCCCCCGAGATAGACGGGGTAATATACGTAACTGGCGCAAATTTAAGCCCGGGCCAAATCGTACCTGCTGAAATTGTTGCTTACAAAGGTTATGATCTTATAGCAGTAGCGTGTGAGGGCGAATGATCGGTAAAATGCCGACAGATTCAGACGGTTGGATCATCAATATATATACCTTTTATCGAATACTCCCAAATGCCTTTAAGGTGGGATTTATTACATGAGCAGCGACACCAAACAGGCTAACCGCACTAAGGCAAAGATATTCAATCTGCCTAACCAATTGACGTCTCTGCGTCTGGTTTTGTCGGTGGTGCTTTTTTTTCTGATGGCCTACGATTATTACCTCTGGGGTCTCGTGTTGTTTTTAATCGGGGCAGGGACCGATTGGATCGACGGGTATTATGCCCGCAAGTATGGCCAGGTCACCACGCTGGGGCGGATTCTCGATCCATTTGCCGACAAGGTAATAGTATGCGGGACGTTCATTTTCCTGGCGGCCAATCCGAAAATGAACGAAGTGCCGTGGGGACTGCGGGCGTGGATGGTGGTGGTAATTGTAGGCCGGGAAATATTGGTGACTGCGCTTAGGAGTTTTATTGAAGAGCGGGGCAGCGACTTTTCGGCCCAGTGGTCGGGCAAGATCAAGATGGTGCTGCAATGCCTTGCCGCCAGCGCTTGCCTGCTATATTTGTCATACGCAAATCCGCTGGAAAACGCCCCGCAGTGGTGCAGAGTGTTATTGGTGGTTTCGGTTTGGTCGGCGGTGATTTCCACGGTATATTCCGGCGCGGTGTATATTCGCGCGGCGATAAAAGTGCTGGGAAGTTGATAAATGAACATCATTGCCCAGCAAGACCCGGCCCCGGGATTTGTGACTCTCGTTTTTCTGGCCATTGGGGTCTGTCTGGTGGCGTGGGCGGCGATCGTCGAGCGTCTGGCCTCGGGCAAGCCTGTTCTGCCGTACCAGCCAAGGAGGCGCGTACCCTGGGGGTTTTGGGATTTGCTGGCAGTGGTGATTTTTTATATTGCCGGAGTAATTGTTCTTATACAACTAGCACAATATTTATTTTCCCTGGAATTGAAGAATGCTTCCGGCAGTTTAACGTCCGGGCAGACCAGCACCGCACATCCGATCATTCAATTGTTGGCGGTGAAAAACTGGGCGGCGTTTCTTTTGTGCGGCACGGCCGCGGTTGTGGTGGCGCCCGTCGCCGAGGAGTTTTTCTTTCGCGTTTTGTTGCAAGGATGGCTGGAAAAAGTCGAACGCACATGGCGGCGGCGTTTGCCCATGCTAAGACGATGGATGCCGCTGGGGGCAATGCCTATCTTAATTTCCTCGACCGTTTTCGCGGGTCAGCATTTCCGCGAAGAGGCGCCGATGGTAAATGTGGACCTTTTCATGTTGTTGTTGGCATGCGATGGCATAGCAAGAATATTGACTATAATCTTCAGTATTCTTTTTTTGCATTGGAGAGTAGGGGCCACGGCGATAGATTTCGGCTGGGCACCGAAAAATATTCTTGCCGACGTGCGATTGGGGCTGATCACTTTCGCGGCAATTGCGGTTCCGATATATGGGTGCATGATTGCCGTATCACAACTATTGCCAAAAAAGTTCGCCCCGGACCCAATCCCTATTTTCTTTTTTGCCATTGCACTGGGATTGTTGTATAATCGCACGCACCGCGCGGCGCCGTCGATTGCGGTCCACATGGCCTTGAATGCCGCGAGCCTGGCCATGGTTTATTTGGGGAGTTTGGGATAGAAAAATAACGGCAGAATTTTGATTGCTGATTGCAAATAGATTATACTTTGAACTGAAAACTGTTACTCAAACCCCCGGTGTAATCACCGGGGGCTAAATATCGGTGTAAGCACCGGGGGCTAAATATCGGTGTAATCACCGGGGGCTAAATATACTGGTAATTGAAAAAGGGATTATTATGTCATTAGGTTTTGGCATCATTGGTTGCGGGATGATATCGAGTTTTCATGCCCGGGCGATTGCCGAGGTTCGCGGGGCGAAATTGGTGGGCGGATTCGACGCCCAGCCGGCGGCGGCCGATAAACTCGCGGCCAATTTCGGCTGCAAGGCCTATCGCCGGCTGAAGGACATGCTGGCCGATCCGGAAATCGAGGTGGTGACCATCGGCACGCCCAGCGGAGCGCATTTGCAACCGGCCGTGGCGGCGGCACGGGCCGGCAAGCACGTCATCGTGGAAAAGCCACTGGAAATCACGCTTAGCCGCTGCGACAAGATCATCAGCGAGTGCGAAAAGGCCGGCGTGGTGCTTTCCGCGGTTTTCCCCTCCCGATTTCATGACGCCAGCCAAAAACTAAAACGTGCCGTGGATCAGGGCCGATTCGGCCGGGTCACGCTTGGCGACGCCATTGTAAAGTGGTATCGCACGCAGGCATATTACGACAGCGGCGCCTGGCGGGGCACCTGGCGGCTAGACGGCGGCGGGGCCCTGATGAATCAGGCCATTCACTGCGTCGATTTG
>JBEKSO010000348.1:0-4901 GCA_049516935.1 Thermoguttaceae bacterium | reverse complement strand
TGCCGTCGAATTCCTCGGTTGTCGGCACGCCGCGGTGGTGGATGGAACCCAAGTATGATCCCCTGCTTCGTGATAAAGACGGGTTGGCTTGGGAATTGTGCGGGGCAAGTGTGCAAACGCTCACCGAAGACAGCTTGTTCAATGCCTCCGGACAACGTCAAAGCACGAGCATAAGCAATCCCCTGGCGAAAAAATGGGCGGAAAACATGACCGACCAATTTGCCGCCCTGGCCTTGGCCGAACCCGTTTTCGGCGAACTGCGCAACTGCATGGAATTGGCTATTGTCGGGGCTTTGATCGTGAAAGAAAGATTGCCCGAAAAGGCCGGATATAGCCTGCCCGTGCTCATGAGCTCCCCGGAACTGCGTCCAGCCGAATTCAATGCCCCCAAGCAGGTGCCCAGCCAAACCAGCATGCTCCCCAAGGGACAAAAATATATAGTGAGCGTATCGGGCGGCGTGGCTATCAATTCCTGGATCATCGCCGATAATACCAAGCAAAGCGACGACGCCGAGCCAATTCGCGCCAAAGCGGCGCCTTCTAACGATTCAAAATGGTGGTGGAACTGAGGGCAATTCCACAGCCATTTATATTGTCGCGTTGGGCGGCAGTCGATCTGCCGCCCAAATTTTTTTAAATCTCAGAGGGTCTGCCAGGGGCTTCTAATGTAGCAGGCACACTCCGTGTGCCGTCTGGGAACTCGGAGATTTCCGTATGCGATCCAGGATTTACTGTAGGTTGAGTATGCTTTAAGTGGTTTGAGGAACATCGCGCATGCCTGAACATTCAAACGGCACACGGAGTGTGCCTGCTACAATTTGATGTATTCCCAGGTCTGCCATAGATGCTTCATGGGCGGGTGACCGGTGCGGAACTGCCAGTTCCACGATTGCGCCCAAAGCAGCGTGAACAGCATCGTTGTCGCGTAACGCGGATGGCGCATGGCGAAAGGCAATAATCGCGACCATTGTCCGATGCTTAACAACGAACGCTTTCCATGCCTCAGCCACTGCTCCGAGGTCAGATGATAATCGTGCGTGGCATCCCGCTCACGTACAAGTTTGAAATAGGGCTGGGCGCAGCGCTGGAGTTGTCCGGGCAAGGGGTAGTAGCCGCCGTAGCCGCGGACCAACAAAGCATAATGGAATCTGTCGGAGAACCAAGGAAAAGACCAGGGGCTTTTCATCGCATCCCCAGGTTCAATGCGGACCCGGCCGAAGTGAATGGTGGTGGTAATCAATTTGCGGCTCTTGGATCGCGGATCGATCAGGCGATGACAAATGGCGAAAAAATCCCGGTAAATCTCGTCCGCCCGGCCTTGCAAGGCGTCGGCGGGCTGGACGAAATGCTCGATCGAGCCGTTGGCCGTGATTGCGTCGAATCGGCCGTTCCAACCCGTGCTGATGTTGCGGTAGTCGAGCCGGTGCACGTCCAGGCCCCTCTGCGTGCAGAACCGCGTTTGCGGAAGCGAAATTGTCACGCCCGTTGCCTGGGCTTCGCGCCGCCGCGCCTCGTCCAGGAGCGTTCCGTTGCCGCAACCGACGTCCAGGATTCGCGATCCTTTGCCGCAGTCGATCTGGTCCAAGAGATAACAAATCTGATTGTGCTGGGCCTGCTCGTAAGAGAGCGTACTGTCGCCGTTATAGAATCCTTCGGTGTAGTCCAACACGCCGGCCTGGCGGAACACGCGGTCCAGAAACTCGTAACAATCGACGGTCGTGCCCGTGAATAAAGTATCGCCGGTTTTTTCCCCGGATGTCACGCTTTGCCCGTGCTGAACGGCCGTTGGTGTCCGTTCAGGGCTATCCGTAGACGCCCCGGAATCGCCGGATATGGGCGAAGGCCGTAGGCAGGAGTTGACATATTTCATGGCGTCCATCGCCTTTCTTTGTCTACCAGGTGCACACGACTTAATGGCACTACCAGGAATTGTAGGCCTAAGCAGGTGGTTAGTGAATACCGGTCGACGCAAGAGAAGACCCGCAATGGCGCTTTTTCCCAGCGTGCAGAAGCGGCCCACTAATCACGGACATAGAATCAAACCTGAATTCCGAACTCTTAAATCCCAATTATAACTAATCCTAAAAGTCATCCTGAGCGTAGCGAAGGATCTGGGTTGCAACCCCGTATTACCCATTTTTTCACATTATGATCTTTCTAGATTCTTCGCTTCGCTCAGAATGACGAATTTCGTTTTGGGATAGGCTCTTATTATGTTTCTTCCTCTTCCAGGTCCTCGGCGTAGCCCGGAGGGAAGGGATTTGCGGAATCGAGCGTTTGATTATCTTTCAAGGCATCTTCTTTTTCTTTCAGGGCGTTTTCTTCCCGGGGCTGTTGGGTGGATTCGCCGCCCGCCAATTCCTGGTTGATCCATTGCTCCAGTTCCGATTGGCCGCCGAATTGCCTGACCCAATATGCCACGTCTTCGGCCAATAGCGGCACGGCCGGACGCTCAGGGGTCGTGGATTGGGTTTTGCGGCGGGCAAGGCGCTTTTGCACCAGTTCGTTGTACCAAACGTCGGAGTCCACGGCCTTGGCCTTGCGGCGCCGGGCGGCACGCTGTAGGCGATGATCGCTGGAGACGACGGTCAACCGCCTGGGTGCAGAATCCAGGCGGATCAGTTCCTCGATCAAACAATCGGCATCCGGCCAGCGCGAGGCGAATTGCACCGCAATGCCGCGATGTTCCAAGACATTCTTGGCGCCCCAGGGAGCGTCCTTGGCGTCGAAAACCACGATGGTTTTTGCAATTTCCCGCGGCAAGAGCGATTCGGCCAAAAAATTCAGCAAGGCCAAGCGGGAAAGTTCCAGACTTCTCGGCCCACGGCCCTCTCCAAGAATTCCCGCCATATACAGGAGGTTGTAACCGTCGATGATTATTGACATGGCAGGAAGGAGGAGGAATTAGGGATGAAGGATGAAGGATGAATAAACAAATTAAACCGCTTGCGGTTTCGCACTATCTACCGTTTACCGATTACTGAAAACTGATTACTGACAACCGAAAACCGTAAACAAAACGCGACCAACGGTCGCGGCTTTATGACGTAATAATTTGCTATCTGCGAAATTTCACGCGGCCGGCGACGATTACGATTTCGGCCCTGCCGGTGAGTTCCCAGCCGATGAAGGGCGAGTTGGTGCTTTTCGAGCGGAACTGGGCCGTGTCGACTTTCCAGCGGACATCGGGATTGATGATGGTTATATCGGCGTCGGCGCCGATGGCCAGCGTGCCTTTGCTGATGCCCAGTATGCGGGCAGGATTTATAGTCATCTTTTGAATCGCGCTTGACCAATCCAGGTGGCCGGGCCTGATCAGTTTCGTGATCACCAATCCTAAAGCCGTTTCCAGACCCACGACGCCGAAGGGCGCCTGGTCCAACTCCTGCATTTTCTTTTCTTTGGCGTGCGGGGCATGGTCGGTGGCGATTACGTCGATCGTGCCGTCGGCCAGGCCGGCAATCACCGCCTCGACGTGCTCGCTGCCCCGTAAGGGCGGATTCATCTTGAAATTCGAATCGAACGAGCGCAGACATTCGTCGTTGAGGGTAAAATGATGCGGCGTGGCTTCGGTGGTCACGCGGACTCCGCGGCGCTTGGCGCGGCGCACGACATCGACGCTGCCCGCGGTGGAAACGTGCATGAGGTGAAAGCGCCCGCCGGTGGCCTCGGCCAGGGCGATGTCGCGGCTGGCCATAACGTCCTCGGCCGCGGCAGGCATGCCCGAAAGGCCCAGGATCAGCGAAGTCAGCCCTTCGTGCATCACTCCGTGTTCGGTCAGTTCGCGGATTTCGGAGTGGTTCAGCACGGGCTTGTCGAACATCAGGCAGTATTCGAATGCCCGGCGCATGAGTTCGGGATTGTAGATTGGAGAGCCGTCGTCGGAGAAGGCCACGGCCCCGGCTTTGACCAATTGCCCGATTTCGGCCAATTCCTTGCCTTCCCGGCCCTTGCTCACGCAGGCCACGACAAAGACGTTGCAGTTGTCGGCCTGGGCGGCCTGGTGGCGGATGAAATCGACCACGCCTTGGCTGTCGATCGTAGGCTCGGTGTTGGGCATGCAGGCGATCGAGGTAAAACCACCGGCCAGGGCGGCGGCAGTGCCGCTCTCGATTGTTTCATCCTCTTCCTTACCCGGCTCGCGGAGGTGGACGTGCATGTCGATCAGTCCCGGGCACACGATCTTGCCCGAGGCGTCGATGATCGTCTGCTCTCCGCCCGGCTGCACGTCGAATGCGGCGACCCGGCCGTCGGCGACAAGAAGATTGGCAATGCGGTCCATCTTTTGCGACGGATCGATGACGCGCCCGTTTTGGATTAATAAACTAGCCATTACAGTGGTTAGTGGAGAGTTTCCAGTTTTCAGTTTCCAGTTTACGGTTTTGCATTCAGCACTCAGCACTCATCATTCATTCCTTGCCCCTGTCGCTCAGCAACAACCACAAAACGGCCATACGCACGGCCACGCCGTTTGTGACTTGTTCCAGGATGGCCGATTGAGTGCCGTCGGCCACGTCTGGGGTGACTTCAACGCCTCGGTTTATTGGGCCGGGGGCGAGGATCAGGATATCGGCCTTGGCCTTGGCCAGGCGCTCGCGGTTCATGGCATACAGGTGGGCGTATTCGCGGACCGAGGGGAACGGCCGGGTATACTGCCGCTCGAATTGAATCCTTAGTAGGTTCAACACGTCCACGCGGGGAAGAATCGCGTCCAGGCTGTAGGAATATTCCACGCCCAACTCGGCCCAGCGCGGCGAGACCAACGTGGACGGCCCGCACACGATTACATGGGCCCCCAGTTTTTTCAGTCCCCAGATATTCGATCGGGCGGTGCGGCTGTGCGCGATATCGCCCACCAAGGCCACGGTCAGGCCTTCGATCTTTCCCTTGCGCTGGGCAAT
>JBEKSO010000347.1:0-4910 GCA_049516935.1 Thermoguttaceae bacterium | reverse complement strand
GAGCATGTGCAATCGCGCCCGCGCAGGTACGCCGCCGGAGGCGTAATATACCGAGCGATCCCCACTCGCCGAAATCCAATCCCCGTTGTCTCCATCGGGGCTATTGATTGTCAGATAAGTATTGTCATATTTTTTCATCTGATTTTTTTACGACATTATTTTCCTGACTCTCAATAAATTCTCATATACCCTAGTGCGGCCTTTGCAATTGCTCAATTTGCAATATAAAACATGCGCGCAAAGCACGCTCAAACCTCAAACAAAGACTCTAAATCGCGTGCGGGGCGGGCCCCATCGATTCGGCCGCTAGTTTCAGCGCCACCAGGTACGGCACCGGTTCGCTGCCCAGGGCGTTCAAGACCGTTCCGCCGGCCGTAAAGCAATATGTGATCCAGTCGTCCTTGCCGTATTTTTCCAAGGCCGTGCCGCCTTCGCCGCCGCCCACGTAGACCTTGATTCCCGCGTCTTTCATCCGCTTCAGTTGGGCCACGAATTTTTTCGTGCCTTCCTCGAATCGCGGATCCTCGAACATGCCGAACACGCCGTTGTGAAATACCACGGCCGGGGGCTTGTCGTTCTTATGTGCTGCGATAAACTCGCCCACCTTTTTTTCGTAAGCCGCGCTCGAGGCGGGCCCCACGTCGAATTGCTGATTGCCCGGCCCAACAGTCTCCGATATCCGCCCGTCTTGCAGCACAAAATCCACCGGCATGACGAATTCCATCCCCTTTTTCCGGCCGTCGGAAACCATCTTTTTGGCCTGCTCGATCCGCTCGCGGGGGATGAAATAAGGTTTGCCCGTGTGGGCCGGGTCCTCGGACAATCCCAGGTTGAAATCCTTGCCGTCGAGTTCCGCGGCCGCCTTTTTCAAGGCCATGGCCAGCGATCCGGCCGTGATTACCGTGCGAATCTTGCCCCGCGCGATCATGGCCTCCAGATCGTCCAGCTTGTCGATCTTCAGGCCGCTGAAAATGACCATCTGCGCGGCCAGGCAATCGCTCAACGGCCCGGCGAATTGCTCGGCCTCGTACTTGCCCAGGGCGACCATTTCCATGGCCGCCGGCACAACCACGCTCGATGCATCCAAACTGCCGGCCGAAAAGGCCTCGTGTATGTAAATCTTGGCCACCTTGGCGGCGAACTCGTTGGCCAGTTTCGCCAATTTGTCGGCCAACTTGGGCAGGTCGTCCGCCTTGGCCTTCCACAGCACCCGCTCCACGTCGTACTTCCGCGTGTTTTGCAGGACGATGATGTCGCCAGGCTGGCTTTGGGCGATGGTCTTCGCCGCCTCGTCCTTGATGGTCGTCGTGGCCGGATCGAGCCAATCTTCGATAAACGCGACTTTGCAGCCCATGATCTCGCCGATTCGGGCGGCCACTTTACTGAGCGATTTTTCCGGCTCCCGCCCGATATGCCCGAAGATCACGGTCTTCCAGCCCCGCTCGCGGCAGAATTGCAGCGTCTGCTGCATCGACCGCAGCCGAATATCGCCCTCGCCCACCTTAGCCCCCGGCTTGGCGTCCACGTCGCCACGGATCAAAACCGGCGTTCCGCTGGGCAGCTTGCCCAAACATTCCATCCGCGGAATGGCCTTCATATACTGTTCCAAACTCAACTTCGGGCAGCCCGGCTCGGCCCCCAAAAGTTTACGGCACCATGAAACCATCGCATTAGCAGTAACTGACATGGGATTTCTCCTTTTCTTTTAAATTCCCGTAGGTTATGCTTTAGCATAACATCAAGAAACATAACCAGTTTCGTTATGCTGAAGCATAACCTACTGACTTTCATTAGTCCCCTCTCCCTCCGGGAGAGGGCTAGGGTGAGGGCATGCTTTCAACCCTTTTTTCCGAATCCGCCAGGATAGCAAAAACCATGTCAATGACCAGGGGGTAGAGGGAAGGGTTCGGGGTTCAGGGTTCGGGGTTCAGGGTTCGGGGTTCAGGGTTCGGGGTTCAGGGTTCAGGGTTCAGGGTTCAGGGTTCAGGGTTCGGGGTTCAGGGTTCAGGGTTCAGGGTTCGGGGTTCAGGGTTCAGAATGTCGGATTTGGGATTCGCTTGTTTGCCTAAGCTGTGTGGTTGAAGGCAATTGTGGGACGCCTTTTTTATGTGTTGCATTTTTACGTCTGTGTGGCACGGCCGAAGTGTAATTGATGTCGTGGATTGCGGTGGGCATTGTTTTCGTAACTTCATATGTCCCAAAGTAAGGGTGTTCCGGGGACAGGAATGGGCAAAAGGGGGAGTGGGAACGCACTTCCGCGACGCTCCGCGTCGCATTCCTTGTTCCCAGGCTCTGCCTGGGAACACAATTCCCCACGCTCCGCGTCGCATGGAGTTGGGGACCAAATTGCGATTTTTCCACGTTTGGGAATCTGCCGGTAAGGTTTTCGTCCACTAAATACACGAAGGACGCGAAGGGAAACGGATTATTTGCTCCTATGACAGGTAGGAATACCTATCCTCCTTTAGGACAAATCTTCAGTGTTCGCAAGAATCTTTTCGCTTGGATCGTAACAAATTGTCGAATGGATTTCCAGCGGAAAAATTGGCCACCCGAGATCGTGTATTGGCCGCATAAAATACAGTAACGTGTTCACTATTTAGCCCCCGGTGAATACACCGGGGGTTTTGCTTGCGACCATCAAACTGCACTAGTAATGTCGGAAATTTTAATTGATAAGTAGTGGGCGGTAGACAATGGGCAGGGTAGAATCGATGATCTAGTGTTGCTTGATAAGCCATCAGTGGCGCACTCTCACAGAGGTGCTGGCAGAGGATGGGGAATCTGATATAATAACTTGCTCAATTATGGGGTAAAAAAATTATGAACGATGACCGGAAATTAGTTCATATCTCAGGACTCTACAAAATAATTGTAGCGGTTATTAGCGGTATATTCCTGATTATTATTGTATTAATAACTTGGTGCCTTCCACCAAAGGAAATCCCCAAGATAGCCAACCCGCATGAGAGATCGCCAGAAAGTTCATTGAAGATTTCAAAGATTGAATCTTTTCCTGAACTTGTTAACAAAAAGTCATTTAATTATGAATCTTCGATTGGAAAAAGCATAAGTAACCATGAAATTGCAACATTTCAATTTACTCTATCCAATAGTGGCATTGACTCTATACAAGTAACAAGCGGGGACTTTTTGATTGATAAGGTTAAAAAGTTGGATGGTCTCATTGAAACATTGATGTACATTCCCTCCATGAATCATGAAGACCATATCCAGGTAATCGTCGAGAAACCAAAAATTGGAGATTGCTTACCGATTGATTTAAATACCATGGTTGCGCCCAACAATGGCATAAGGGAATTTACCATTTGGTTTCGCAGCCAATTACCAACTCCATCAATTCTCTATTTAACAGGCAGATTGAGGCTTAATTGCATAGGCGGTACTATCATAAGCAATCCTATAGAAATACAGATCCACTCTGATAGTTGGGAAATGTCTACGCAGAAAACTGAGAATCAATAAGAAGCATGTAGCACCGGTTCTTGAACCGATGTGGCTTTGCCATAAGAGGTTGCTGAATTTATTCCACCCATTTAATCGGAACTCCGATCGATTGCCGCACTGGTGCCACGATCTACCGATCATGTAAGGCATGGTGCCCATCGGTGCCCGGATTGTCCAGCAATGTTTTTTTCCTCACGGTACACTCAAAATAATCCCACTTCCCCCGTTCTCTAATTTCTAGCCACTAGCCTCTCATCCTCGGGTGGCCAATTCTTGACCTGGAAATCCACGTTCCAATTTGCTACGCTCATCGCTCCTTGCCCTTAGAGTTTTTCCCAAAAGTCATCCTGAGCGAAGCGAAGGATCTCGCCGTATATGGTATTACATTGCCTGTATTTCCCATCTCTCGCCACTTAGATTCTTCGCTTCGCTCAGAATGACGCAACTATTCGAGGATACGCTTTTAGAGTTTTTAGAAAGAGGAAAATTTACTGGCATGTAGCCCCAAACGTGGAAAAAACGCGATTTGGTGACCAAAATACGAATCGTCAATCGTGGAAAAATCGCAATTTGATGCCCAACTGGACTCGGTTGTCAATTGTCAGTAATCAGTCTTCAGTTAACGGTTTACAGTTAACGGTTAACAGTACGGTTTCACTGCCCACCGCCCACTGACCACTGACCACTTTAGTGCGGCGCAGGCGTGATGCCGATGGGCGATAGACATAGGATGGGGACCAGAAGCGCGAGCCAGCCGATTGCGCGGCGGAGCGGATTTAGCGGCTCGGCGTCGTCGTCGGCCATGGGAGGGTGGTCGATGCCCAGGAGGATGATGACCACCAGCATTACTACCCAGCCGTATTGTTCGGTGTAGAGTACGAAGATCATCGCCAAGATGAGCAGGCCGCGGGCGAGGGTGTGTGCGCCGCGGTCCAAGAGGGCGTAGGCCACGTGTCCGCCGTCGAGTTGGCTGATGGGCAGCATGTTCAACCCGGTGACGAACATCCCCACCCAGCCGGCCATGAGGTACGGATTGAACTGGTTCAGATCGAGGTACATGGGCGTGGGATATTCGGGCCGGAGATAGGCTATGAGGAGTTGGAAGATCAAGGGGTTGTGGAAGCGGAAGCCCGAGCCTATGGCCGGTGCGGCGGGCAGTAGCCAAATGCCGATCAAGGTGATGGGCAACGCCAGGGCCAGGCCGCTTAGCGGGCCGGTTATGCCCAGGTCGAACATCTGACGGCGATTGGCGTGCGAGCCTTCCATGCTGATCACCGCGCCCATGGTGCCGAAGGGAAGGATGGGTACGGGAATGAACATCGGTAAACTGGCCGGGATGCCATAGCGCAGGGCCATGAAAAAATGCCCCATCTCGTGGATCAGCAATATCGACATTACGGCCAGCATGTAGGTCAGGCCCTGGGCCCAATTCAGGTCCAACA
>JBEKSO010000346.1:0-4913 GCA_049516935.1 Thermoguttaceae bacterium | reverse complement strand
CTCCGCCCACGCCGCTCACTACGCCGTCGACCAGCAGGCTCCGCAATGTGCCCTCGGCCATGCCGGCTTCCACCCAGCCGCCCAACGCGCCGATTCCCGCCTGGATCGCATCCATGGCCGGATGGGCCCACACAAAAACAGCCTGGAACATCACCAGCATCACCGCGGCGAAGATCGCCGGCCCGGCGACGCGATGCGTCAACACCCGGTCGATATGATCGGAATAAGTATGATGATAATGGCCGGGATCGGTAATTACGCCGTTTAAGACGCGGTGAACCCAATCGTACCGGGCTGTGGTTTCCACGCTGGGAACGCTGCAGTTCGACGCAGCCAGGCGCTCGCGGGCCAATTCCAAATACGCGGTCAGATCGATGTCCAAATCGGCTGAAATCGCCCGCTCCAGATATCCGTTTGAATCCAAGAGCAAGCGGCGGGCCAGAAATGAAGACATGGGGGTTGTGGCATCGTCCGCGGCGGAAGACGAGTCGCACTTTTCCCGCAGCCAAGACGTCTCACGCTCAAAAACCTGGGGAAATATCGTCCCGCTTGGGCATGGCTTGGCGGCAACTGCGCGGGCAAGGGCGATTTTCAACTCGGCCACGCCCACCCGCCGATGCGCCTGAACCCCGACCACCGGTATGCCCAATTGTTGCTCCAGCCTGGGCAGATCAAGATCGACATCCCGGGCAATAACCACATCCAGCATGTTCACTGCCAGAACCATGGGCAGGCCCAACTCCAGCACCTGGCTGACCAGGTAAAGATTCCTGGCCAAATTAGCGGCGTCGACAATGCAAATGATCGCGTCAACGGGTGGATAATCTTTCTGCCGGCCCAAAAGCAAATCGACCGCCACCATTTCATCGCGCGATCGGGGAGCAAGACTGTACAGGCCCGGCAAATCGACCAGCTCGTAACGCACGCCGGCGAATTTCATGGCCCCGGTCTTTTTTTCGACCGTGGCCCCGGGATAATTTCCAATATGCTGGTGTATGCCGGCCAGGGCGCTAAAGAGCGTCGATTTGCCCGTGTTCGGGTTGCCGATCAGGGCGACTGTGATGACTGATTTTTCAGCAGCGGTGGACACAATAGTTCAAAATCTCGGAATCCTTGATCTGCGTCAATGTAGCAGGCACGCTCCGTGTGCCGTCTTTAAATCTTTTATAACAAAATCCGATCGAACGATATACGGCGTTTTTAAATCCGGACCGAATACGACGAATATAATCCGAACGGCACACGGAGTGTGCTTACTACATATTCGACGGAGTGTTCCTGCTACATAATCGGTTCAACCAGCACGTGCAGCATGTCATCGGCCCGCAAACAGATTTTATTGCATGCCAAACGAATAATGCATGGATTTCCCGGCCGAAACATCTCGATACGCAACCCGTCGCGCAGGCCGATCTCTTCCAGCCGGTGTATGTGGTCGGGATCTCCTCGGATGCTACGAATGAAGGCGGCCTGTCCGGCGGGCAGTTGGTCCAGGGAAATGGTTTTTTTAACCACGATCATCAAGTGGGTATGCTGGTTTTGTGCATTTTAAATCACAGCGGCCCTTTATCAAACATTCTAATAGTATCTGGGAAAAGAAGCAAGTTCTATAATAATGCTCCTCATTCGCAGGCCGGACATTCGCGTCTGGCAAGAAAAATGGCTAGAATGCCTGTCCGCCGTTTAGAATATAAATGATGGCGTCCTGAAATTGATATTTATTGAAAGCGGAAAAATAATTTCGTAGCGTAGTTGATAAATCAAGCAAGCCCACGGGTTGCAACCCGTGGGCTTTACAACATCCATTTTCAAAGACTCAATAGCCCGCCCGAGTGCTGATTTCAGCTTCAGCCCGCCGCTTTGGCTCTGCGTTGCGGGAGCGATTCTTCTTCGGCTTCGCGGGGTTGGATTTTCAGCGTGGCGTTAGGCGGCATGCGGCGCTCGGAAACTATGCCCCGCTTGGTCGTGGACAGGAATTCGTAGAATAGCGCCGCCGGACCGTAAACGTATTCCGTGCGGAGAATTTCCAGGATTTCTTTCCACATCAATCCGCTGCGATAGATTACGCGATAAGCGGCTTTAAGCTGTTGGATTTTGGCCTGATCGTAGCCGGCGCGCCGCAACCCGACCTGGTTTAAACCCACAATCAGGCTGCTCATGCCGTCGACGGTCATGAATGGAGGCACGTCCTGGCCGATGTGGGCTTGGCCGCCGACCATTGCCAACATGCCGATCCGGCAGAATTGATGAATGCCCACCGCCCCGGACAAGTATGCCCGATCGCCTACGGTAATGTGACCCGCCAGCATGGCGTTATTGGTCAATATCACGTTGTTGCCGATCTGGCAGTCGTGGGCGACGTGGGCATTGACCATCAGCAGGCAATTATCGCCGATGACCGTGGTGCGGTGTTCGTCCAATGCCCGGTGGACTGTAACGTTTTCTCGAATGGTGTTGCCCGAGCCGATCAGCACTTTGCCCGCGTGCTCGGGAGCATGCACGTGTTGAGGCAATCCGCCCAACACGGCGCCTTCGGACACGCGATTTTGCGCCCCGAGCGTGGTCCCCTCTTTGATAACCACGCGACTATCCAGAATGCATTCCGGACCGATGGTCGCATTCGGTTCGATCACGCAATAGGGTCCAATCTTGACATCTGGCCCGATCTTGGCCAACGGACTGATAACGGCAAGCGGATGTATGCTCACGGAAGGCACCTTGTCATTAGTGTGGCGGGTAAGACGACTTTTAAAGTCGTCCTACAAGGGAAGGCTAAGAAAATTTATCGGTTATTCGGACAAAACCCGTTTGTCGAGATCAAACGGTCGTAACTGTTTTCCCATATTTGCCAGATAAACACCCCTTTAATGGTGGATAGGGGCTTGGGGCGAGAGACTAGCGAAGAAATGCCGAGAGCCGAGTGCGGAATGAAGTGCTGGCAATAACAGCCATTTGGGTGGTTCCAATTAATTAAATCATAAAAAAACCAATAAGTTGCGATTGTGTGAAATCGACTATCCGGCGACAATGCGACACCCTTGGACACTTTATAGATATAGGGTGCGTGAAACGCACCCATGTCTATATTCGGGCGGTGCGTTTCACGCACCCTACTTGCGCAACAATAATACACAGCGACCAAGTAAATTGTTTGGGCCTCGCAACTTTGATGAAGAATATGTTTGGCTCCGCCGGGCACCATCCGCAGGATGGTCGTGTGGGGCAATAACGTCGCAAGGATTGCGGCGACCAAACCTTACATAATTGGACGAGGACCTAAAGGAGGGAACCTATGGTCTCGTTACACGCGGCCATTGCGGCCTTATTGTTATCCAACACCGGGCAGACCGTCCTCTTGGATTTCTATGCCGACTGGTGCGGCCCATGCAAGGCCATGGAGCCCACGGTCCGGGCGCTTCAACAAAAAGGGTATCCGGTCCAAAGGATCAACATCAAGGATAATCCCGACCTGGCCGCAAAATACGGCGTGCAAAGCATCCCCTGTTTTGTCATGCTCGTTGACGGGCAGGAAGCAGATCGCATAACGGGCAGCAACACGACTTTCAGCCGCTTGGAACGGATGTGTAAAACCACCGCTCCGCCGCAGCCGCCTAATCGTTCGCCCGCCTTGTTGGTCCCCGGCGCAGCCGCGCCGGAAGGAGCGTTAACGCAGATGAACGTCCCGCCCGGTTCCGCAAGCATGCCCGGTCCCATGCCCAGGCGCGAAGACCCGAATGTCATTCCTGCCTCGTTCGCACCCTCCGGCAATGCCACGTCGCTTGCCGCGCAGCCCTGGTCCCAAGCGCCGGCGGCGGGCGGATCGGAAGGTTTCGCCGCCGATGCACGTTCATCCCTGCCGGGTGCGAACTTTCCGCCAAGGGGCTGCCCGCCGGATGCCAAACTCGTAGCAGCCAGCGTACGCTTGCGGATCGAGGACACGGGCGGCAATTCCTGCGGATCGGGCACGATAATCGACGCCCGCGGCGGCGACGCCTTGGTTCTCACCTGCGGGCATATTTTTCGCGATTCCCAAGGCAAGGGCAAAATCGACGTGGACTTGTTCGGCCCTTACGCCGGTCAGCGCGTGAGCGGCCAATTGATATCTTACGACCTGAAACGCGACGTGGGCCTGCTGTTCTTTCGCGCCCCCGGTCCCGTCCCCGCGGTTCGATTGGCCCCGCCCGGTTATCAAGTCCGCAAAGGCGATAAGGTGGCCAGCGTGGGTTGCGATAACGGCAAAGACCCGGCGGCGCATTATAGCTACGTCACTTCGTTGAATCGCTATGCGGGTCCGCCCAATCTGCAAGTGGCGGGCCAACCCACCGAAGGCCGCTCCGGCGGAGGTTTGTTCACCTCCGACGGCCTAGTGATCGGCGTGTGCAACGCCCGCGATCCGCAAGATCAGGAAGGTTTTTACGCCGCCTTGGAAACCATCTGCGCCCAGTTGGACGATGCGCACATGGCCTTCGCATACCAGGCGCCTAAAGGTTTTGAAGGCTTAAACGCAACAGCGCCGCTTATGGCTGGAACAAACACACCGCCCATGGCGCAGCAGATGCCTCAAGCGATTTCGCCCGTTTCCATGCCCAATGTTCTCCCCGAAAACATGGGTCAACCGATGGCAGCCGCAGGGACATCTTCTGCAGGTCTGAATCCCGGCGAACAGGCCGCCATGGACGAAATCCATCGCCGGCTGAAAGAAGACGCCGAAGTAATTTGCGTGATCCGTTCGCGGCACAATCCGCAGGCCAAAAGCGAGGTGATCATGCTCGATCGGGCCTCGCCCGAGTTGCTACAGCAATTGGCTGCCGAAGCCCAATCTCTACAAGGCCGCCAACCCACCTCGCTCGAAGTCCCCCAACCCAAACAGCCCGCCCTGGAATGGTCTTCCAATCCAAATTCCAATTCCAAAA
>JBEKSO010000345.1:0-4958 GCA_049516935.1 Thermoguttaceae bacterium | reverse complement strand
GCGAAACCGCAAGCGGTTTCATTGAGAATCAAAGCAGAAAGGGCGCTAAGGGTTTCGATGGATTCCCAGATTGCCCGGCGGCGGTAATAACGAATCCAGAGCGAAATGGGATCCGCCTGATTCGCGGCGACATCTTGAACAAGGTAGGGCGAGCGGTATTGGTCGGCATTGTATTTCACTTTTTGGCCGGACAGGGCGGCGTGCTGGAAATAATCGTCAAGCGTGCAAAAAGCGCCCAAGACGCGGGAGTAAGAAGAAATCCGCGCCAAGTCGCCGTACCAATTACAAACGCGGCCGGGCCAGTGGGCGAATACCATCGTGGGCAGATGGTCCATTTCCATGCCACTGTCGAATTTTTCCGGGAGGCGGAAGAACGAATCGGCCCGATCGGCATCCAGCGGAATTTTTGCCAGTGCATCGATCGACGTGCCGTCAAGGCCTTCCCATTGCAGACAACTTTGATTGCCGGTGGGAAATTGGCCGTCGTCGAGGGTAAAGTGCACGGCCGCCGTAAAGCTGGTTTTTGCGAGTATTCGCGGCAGAATTGGGGTAAGCCCGAAGCGCCGCCGGGCAAAAATCACGGGCCGGCGATCGAGGATATGTTTGTAGACTTCTATTCCGCGATGTAAATGGAACTCGACGGCATTCGGTGGAAGCAATGGCAATGGGGCTTCGGCGAATTCGCCGCCCACGATGGAAACCGAGTTGTTTGCCAAGGCCGCTTTGAGCGCGGCCAAAGTAGCCGGTTCGCGGCGGGCCATATCTTGGAGCGTTTCGGCGGAAATAAGCAGGTTGCGGGGCGATCCGGTGGTCAGTTCCTTGAGCAAAGAATCACCCAAGGTGGTGGGGGCGGCCAGTGTGAAATCGATCAGCCGGGTCTCGACGGGATAAAAATACTCCCGGGCCTCGTGAAGGCGATCGAAGGCCGATTGAAGCTCAGCTTTGGCATTTACAAAGTCGCCGTGGACTGCCGCTTTGGCGGCGGCCAGCACGGCCGTTTGCAAGGCCGTATCGTCGATATTGCCCATGTAGCTGTATTTTCGCGTCAACAATTCGACAACGAAGCGGCAAAAACCCAGGGCCAGGAAATCGGCGGCCAGATCGGGATCGATTGTCGTCGTGCCGCAGCCGATGCGTTCCAAGGCGGCTTGGACCATTTCCGGCCGGTGTTTGAATTTGCGCAACAGCAAAACTCCGGAAGTCTCGGCACGCGCCAACCAGCCGTCGGGCAAAAGCGTTTCGCAGCACTCGGGCAGGATGATCAGACTCCCGGCCGATTCCTGGGGGGGGTGATCGGCCGGATGCCAAGTCGGCATGGCTTGGGCGGCATCGATTAAAGCGGGGTGCCATAGGGCAGACCAGGCCGAAAGAAGCTCCTCGGACTCGTCGGGATCGCGTTCAAGCCGCAAATCATCGAGATTGGAACAGGGTAGGATGGTCGCTAAACGATCGATTTTCATGTATCAAATAAAACCGCAAGCAAGGCGAATATGTGTTTGTAGGGTGGTATTTTTTGCACGTATTTTTAATACGAAATGTACAGAAGCAATACACCCTTATACTCCGGATGGGGCGTGGGGCGTTTTGGTTTAATTTATATAAACGAGCAAAAGTTTGATTATAATGAGGAGATTGCCGGAAGCCACCCTCTAAGTGTCGGTCAAATACGGCACTTCATGCCTTGCGGTTGGAACGTATGGTCTTTATTGAACTTAAAGATATCTGCAAGATATACAAACTGGGCGAGGTCGAGGTACACGCCTTGGCCGGGGTTTCGCTCTGTATCGAGCAGGGAGAGTATTTGGCGTTGATGGGGTCGTCGGGATCGGGCAAATCGACGTTGATGAACACGCTGGGATGTATCGACCGCCCGACCAGCGGCAGTTATTTGCTCGACGGCGAAGAGGTTGTCAGGATGTCTCTAGACGAGCGTGCCCGGTTGCGGAACCATAAGATCGGTTTCGTTTTTCAGAGTTTCAATCTGCTGTCGCGGACGAGCGCGTTGGAAAACGTGGAATTGCCGATGATGTACTCTCATCGATTTTGGGGCCGGCGGCGCCACAAGCAGGCGACCATGCTGCTGGAGAAGGTAGGACTGGATGCACGGGCGGATCACTACCCTTCGCAGCTTTCGGGCGGAGAACAACAGCGCGTGGCCATTGCCCGGGCCTTGGCCAATGAACCGTCGATTCTGTTGGCCGACGAACCGACGGGCAATCTCGACTCCCGCACCAGTCAAGAGGTGATGGAATTGTTGAATCATTTGAACAAGGACGACGGCATCACCATAATCCTGGTAACCCACGACCGGGAAATCGCGCGCTGGGCCCAAAGGAAGGTAGTTCTGCGCGACGGTGAAATTGTGCACGACTCCGCCGCGGAAACAAAAGAGATTTACGAATATGCTATTTAGAATCACAAAACGCCGGATGTTTTGGCTGCTTGCTTGCGTCGCCTTTGTGGGGGCAATACCGGCGGGATACATGAGATTGCAGGCCTATAGACGAATATCGGCGGCCGATCGATTTCGCACGTCGTCCGTGCGGCGCGGGGAGGTCAAATACGAGGTGAAATGCACCGGTGCCGTGCAACCGGTGCTTAACGTGCAGGTCGGCTCTTATGTATCCGGACCCATTCAGAAAGTCTGCGTGGACTTTAACGACAAGGTTGAAAAAGATCAGCTTTTAGCGGAGATCGATCCCCAGGTATACAAGGCCCAATGCCGGCAGGCCAAGGCCGCGCTGGCCCACTCCGTGGCCGATCTGGATCAGTTCAAGGCGAGGCTCAATCAAACGGAACGGGATTATAAGCGCGCCAAGGATCTTCACGAAATCAAGGATCTTCCCGGGCTGAATCGCTCGATCAAGGGCATTGCCGACAGCGACTACGACCTGGCCAGGGCCAATTTCGAGATGGCCACGGCAAACGTGGAGGTAGCCAAGGCGACGGTCGAGCAGAACCAGGCCCTTTTGGACGCGGCTGAAACTAATCTGACCTACACGTCGATCCGCTCTCCGGTGGAGGGCATAATTATCGACCGCAAAGTGGACGCGGGGCAGACGCTGGCCTCGCAGTTCCAAACGCCGGTGATGTTCGTGGTCGCCCCGGATTTGGAGAAAAAAATTTACATACTCGCATCGGTGGATGAGGCCGACGTCGGTCTGATCCGCAAGGCACAGGAGAAAGAACAGCCCGTGCATTTCACGGTCGATGCTTATCCGGACGAGCCTTTCGAGGGGAAAATCAGGCAAGTCCGGCTTGGACCAAAGGCCGCCCAGCCGAACATGCCGGTAAATGTCGTGACGTACACGGCGGTGGTCGAGGCTCCCAACGCGGAACTCAAGCTCCTGCCGGGCATGACGGCCAATTTAGTTTTTCAAATTGAGAAGCACGAGAAGGTGCTGAAGATTCCCAACGCCGCCTTGCGATTTCACCCCAAGCCCGAATATGTTCATCCCGAACATCTGGCTTTGCTTGAGGGACTTCACGCGGAAAACGAGGAGGAGGGAGAGGAAAAAACAGCCAAGACCGCCAAGCAGGATGAGGATGCGGATGCGGATCCGGCCCCGGACGCGGAGGCCGCGTCTAAAAAAGAGGTTAAAAAATACGTTTGGGTCGTGGACGGCGAAATGCTGTCGCCGGTGGAAATAAAAGTCGGCATCAACGATTCGCATCACACGGAAATGATTTCCGGAGACCTTAAAGAGGAGCAGAAGGTGGTTACCGGCATAAAAACGGCCGTGGAGATTATGACTTCGCAAAAGAAGAAATGATTAAATGAGCATCGGGAAAAGAATGTGGTAGAAAAAAGTCAGGGCCGGGGCGTGTCGCCGCGGTTCTACCGGACCGACACGGTCCGGCTCCGATGGGTTCCGGCACCGATTAGACATAATGACATTGGTTTACTGATTCTCAACAGCCCGAGGTTTATGATGAATTTTTTGATCATCATTCGCGTGTCCCTGCGAGCGTTGGCAAAGAACAAGATGCGCGCCGCCTTGACCGTGCTGGGCATAGTGATCGGGGTGTGGGCGGTGATATTGCTGGTATCGATCAGCCAATCGGCGGGAAACAAGGTGCGGGATGAAATCATGAGCCTGGGCGGGACGAACGTGATATATGTTTGGCATAGTTGGAAATCCGAGGATGGGGAAAAAAAACGCAGCGGTACGGGTCTAGTCTCGGCCGACGGCGATGCCCTTGCCCAACAGTGCCCGGCCGTGCTGGCCGCCTCGCCCATAGTTGACAACAACGGCCAGATCGTTGCCGGGGACATGAATTGCCACACAGATGAATTACTTGGCGTCAACACGCTATATTTGACCGTGCGCAACTGGGAGATTGCGCGGGGCGGTTTCTTCACCCAAGGCGACATTCATTCGGCGGCCAAGGTTTGCGTGATCGGGGAGACCGTGGCCGAGAATCTGTTCCCCGCCGCCAATCCCATAGGCCGGACCGTGCGCATAAAAAGCATTCCCTTCCAAGTCATCGGAGTGCTGGAAGCAAAAGGGGCGAATCTTTTCGGACAAGATCAGGATAACATCGTGCTGATGCCGATTTCCACCATGCAAAAGCGCGTATATGGATTTTTTGATGATTGGGTGCCTTATGTTCTAGTGTCGGCCCAATCGGCCGACCGCATGGAGGACGCCGCGGACGAAATCAAGACTTTGTTGCGGGAACGGCATCGCATTACAAAGGGAGTGGCCGACGATTTTGAAATCCACAACACCTCGGAAATTTCCAACGTCTTCAGCACGATCACCATGGTCATGACCATATTGCTGGGATCGATAGCCGGGGTGTCGCTGATCGTAGGCGGCATAGGGATCATGAATATCATGCTGGTCTCGGTCACCGAGCGGACCAGGGAGATCGGCATCCGCATGGCCGTGGGGGCGAGACCCCGCGACATACTGCGGCAATTCATGATCGAGGCGATAATGCTTTCCACGCTG
>JBEKSO010000344.1:0-4969 GCA_049516935.1 Thermoguttaceae bacterium | reverse complement strand
GCCATTGTAGCAGGCACACTCCGTGTGCCGTCGTGTTTTTATGTATTAATTTTCCCAATCACAATTGAAAAATAGTATGTGAATGCAACACACTTAAAACAAACGGCACACGGCGTGTGCCTTCTACTTTAATAAAGGAGAAATTCGTTATGACATTCCGCATGGTTAAGCTGGCGTTGGCAATCGTAATGGCAGCGGCGTTGCCGCATGAAGCCCTTTGGGCCCAATATTTTCCGGGCATTAGAGAAAATCCGACGCCCGGCCCGACCGGCCAGCAAACGATTTCTGCGACGGGCACGGTCTCCGTCAAACGCAAACCCACCGTATTGCGCATGTACCTGGAGTTGGTCGCAAAGGGAAGCAGCCTGGATGAAGCCTTGAAAAAGATGAAAGACCGGCGTGAAAGCGCTCGCGCCCAGTTGGAAACGTTGAAGGCCGACAAGGATGCGATCACGTTCGGCGATCCCAGCCTGTCGGGCGCCGCATCGCCGCGGCAAAGGCAGATCGAAATCATGCTCATGGCAAGAATGCAGAGCCGCGGCAAAAAAGCCGCCAAAACCCCAAGCGCCGCGCCGGTTACCGTGTCGGTGTTATTGACTGCCCAGTGGTCCTTGGAGGCCGAGACGCCCGAGCAGATGTTGCTTCTGGCTCAGTCCCTGCAAGAGAAAATCAAGGCGGCCGATTTAGCCGGGATCAAGGACGCCGAAAAACTCTCGCCCGAGGAGGAAGAACTGGCCGATGAAGCGTCGCAAATGATCGATCAGTCGGGCGAACAGCGGACGCCCGCGGGCCAACCGTATTTCATGTTTATCGCCAGGCTCTCGCAAGCCGACCGCGAAAAACTGCTGGGCGAGGCCTTTGCCAAGGCCAAAACCCAAGCCGCCGACCTGGCCAAGGCCGCCGACGTGGAATTGGGGCCCTTGACCGGCATAAGCGGCCAGTGCGGCGGGCAACGCAATTTGGGCGAAGAAGAATACAATCCCTACAACAACTCGTCGAGCATCCGCCGCATGCTCGCGCAGCAAACTGCGGAAGACGCCGATGAAACGCGCTGCGAAGCCATGAGTAACGATCCGGCGGCCGTTTCGTTCTCCGGCTCCGTGCAAGCCAACTTCCGCTTGGGCAAGTGATTTATATCGTGAACAATTACAAATTTTCAACCCGTTACCGTAAGTTCTTTTTGCCGATAATTTTGCCGGCCAGGGGGCCCATTTCATAAGTGACTTGGATCGTGTAATTTCCCCTGGCGTCGCCAGGCGCCAAACAGAGGCTTTCATGGTAATTGCCGCACTGGTATACTATGAACGCCAGTTAAGCCCGCGGGTTGCAACCCGTGGGCTTGATTGAAGTTGTTTCTATGTACTATGACTTTGCTGTTTCAAGCATCAATAACCGACAGTAAGGGATTCCCGAGTTTGATCGAAGTCGCCGATTTTCACAAAACGTATCGCGATACCGTGGCCGTATCCGGGCTGAGTTTTCGCGTGGGGCCGGGCGAAATTCTGGGCCTCGTCGGACCCAACGGCGCCGGCAAGACGACAACATTGCGGGCCGTGGCCGGCATTATTCCGCCCACCCAAGGCCGGCTGATCGTGGCCGGGCACGACGTGACGACCGATCCGGTGGCCGCCAAGCGGAAGATGGCCTACGTGCCCGACGATCCCAAGCTCTTCGAGTCGCTCACGGTCTGGGAGCACCTGGAGTTTGTGGCCGCCGCGTACCGCCTGGGCCATTTCGAGGCCAAGGCCGAGGAATTGCTCCGCCAGTTCGAGCTCGTGGAGAAACGCAATGCACCGGCCCAGGAACTCTCGCGCGGCATGCGGCAAAAAGTGGCCATTGCCTGCGCATATCTGCACGATCCGGAGGCGATACTGTTCGACGAGCCGCTCACCGGACTCGACCCCGCCGGGATTCGCACGGCTAAAGAAACGATCGTCCGGAGGGCAGGGGCCGGCGCTGCCGTGGTTATCAGTTCGCATCTGCTGGCGCTGGTCGAGGACGTTTGCACGCACCTGTTGATACTCAATCGCGGCAAGCGGCTGTTTTTCGGCCGTGTGGACGAGGCCCGCACGGCTTTCGCCGACCCAGGGGCCCGGGCCTCGCTGGAAGAAGTATTTTTCCGCGCCATTGAGCCCCCACCCGAACCGCAGGGCACCTGACCATGGACCAGGCGTTAGTCAAGCTCTTGAAACTCCGGCTCCACGGCGCGGTGCGGCGGTCGTTTCGGGGCGTTAAGACAGTTCGCGGGGCGATTTTCTTCTTGTTGGGTTTGGCGGCCATGCTCATGTGGCTCGGTCCACAGGTCATGATGTTTTTCGTTGCCAAACACGAGACCGTCGATCCCCAGGTGCTCCGCGATATTCTGCCGCTGGTATTGCTGGGTTTGCTGCTGATGTCCATGCTGGGCGCCGCGCGCATGGAAGGAATCCACTTCACGGCGGCAGAAGTCGATTTCCTCTTCTCCGGCCCGTTCTCGCGCCGGCAACTGCTTGTTTATAAACTGAGTTCCGGCATGTTCGCGGCGTTGTTTACCGCCCTGTTTTTCTCGATTATGCTGATGCGCTTTGCAAGTCTTTGGACCGCGGTATTTTTGGGCTTTTTCCTGACGATGGTCTTTATGCATTTTCTTGCCACCGCGCTGGTGCTTGCCGGCCAGGCGCTGGCCGAGCGGTTGTACACCCGCGCGCGAAAAGCGATGATGCTTATCATCCTCGGACTTTTGGTTGTACTTGCCGCGCGACTGCTCCCCGCTTTTTTCGAGCGTGGTTTCCAAGAAGCGGCCCGTGGAATGCGCGGTTCGGCCCTCTGGTTTTGGCTCACTATGCCCCTGGAACCGTTTGTTCGGGCCATTTCCGCCCAGAAGATCTTCCCTGACCTGGTCGGCTGGGCATCGACGGCGGCGGCGGTCGATCTGGCCCTCTTGGCCCTGGTGGTTCGGTTCGACGTGAACTACATGGAATCGTCGCTTGTCGCCAGCCAGAAACGCTACGCCATGCTCCAGCGGCGGCGGAGCACGGGCCGGATGGTCGTCAAACCGCACGTGGCGTGGCGGGCGCCGCGGCTTCCCTGGCTCGGCGGCGCGGGCCCCATAGCCTGGCGCCAACTCACCACCGCGATAAGAAGCATCCACGGACTGATGATCTTTTTCCTCATCGTTTTGTGCCTGGCCGCGGCGCCCTTGTTGTCGAAGATGCAGAATTCGTCGGAAGCTACGGGAATGCTAGTCTTTCAGATCTGCTTTCTCACGATGTTATTGACCCGGATGCTGGCCTTCGATTTCCGCGGCGACCTGGATTATATGGACTGGGCCAAGTCGCTACCTCTTCGTCCCGTCGCCATCGCACTGGGACAACTCGCCGTGCCCGTGCTTTTGATGACGGCCATACACGTTATGTTCTTTTCGACCCTTGCGGCTTTTTCGCAAGGCTCGCGCCCGATGCTCCTGGCGGCAATGCTTTTTTCGCCGCCGTTTAACTTCCTTTTGTTCGGCGTCGACAACCTGTTGTTCCTGCTCTTTCCCTTCCGCGCGGTGGCCACCACGCCCGGCGACATGCAGCACATAGGCCGTACCATGGTCGAGTTTTTCGCGAAGATCTTCCTGCTGGCCTTGTGTTGCGGGGCGGCCGCCGCGCCGGGCGCAGTCGCTTATTGGATCAGCGGCGGATCGTGGGTCGCGGCCCTGGCCCTCACGTGGCTGGGACTGCTGTTTTGCGGGTGCCTCGTCGTCCCATGCATCGCCTGGGCCTTTCGCAGGTTCGACGTAGCCACCGACACGCCCGCTTGAGCCGTGCGCCAACTACGGAGTTAGTGCCCGCCAGGCGTTTCGCACGGGTTCGCCCCGCACATAGACCTTCGCTGTCCCGTATATGCTTGCCCCTACTCTGCTATAAGGCGCCACAACGGCTCCGGCAACCGGCGCGTAGGTAACATAAGGAGTATAGTACGCGGTTGTCGGCGTGTAATAGGAAGTATAGACGCCGGGGGCGTAATATGCGGTCGTCGGCACGTAATAAGACGTGTACGTTTCAGGGGCATAATACGTAGTTGTCGGCACGTAATAAGACGTGTAGGTCTCGGGTGCATAATACGTAGTCGTCGGCACGTAATAAGACGTGTAGGTCTCGGGTGCATAATACGTAGTCGTCGGCACGTATGATGTTGCCGCACCGCACCCGCACTGTGCAAACACGACCGAAGCAGTCAGACTAAACGCCAAAAACGTCACAAAAGCAATTGACCGTGTACGCATGGTTATTCCCTTTCATTTTAATTGTGTTCCGACGGATTCCGGAATCGCATTCACCTCGGCCAAGTGGTGATTGTCTCATTCCGAAGGCCTGATATTTCCATAAAATATTATACCCAGACTAAAATCATAATACCAGAATATGCCCCTGTAGTTCGGCAGGCTGGCTCTATGGCCCGATTATGTAAGTGCATTAGGCTCTGGGAGTTATAAATCGTGGTAAGGCCTTTCCGGAAAGGGTCATCTGGTTTTTTCAGATGCAAGAATGCCCATCTTTCCCAACCGGAAAGGTTGCACCACAAGACACCATAGTTATTCCTGGGCTGGCGCTCAGGTTAGTAGTTCCGGCGGCAGAAGAACAGGGCCGCCCAGAATAGAACGAAGCCCTCGAATCCCAGCGAAGTGCCCACGACCCAGGCGATGGAGCGGGCGTGGAGGATTTCGATGAACTCCAGTTGAGCCGCCTGCATGCGTTCAGTCTGTGGCCCGCGGGGTTGTGGAAGTTTGGCCAATCGCACCAGCGAGCGCTCCAGCAGAGCGATGGTTTCGGTCGTCTTAGGCAGCACGGTCTTGACGCCGTACACAATGCGGTGCGCAATATCGAGCACGCTGGAATCGTTGGATTCGTCCGCAGCGGCCGGTTTGGGTTTTTCGATCGATGGCGACTCCGCAGGTTTGGATTTCTCGGCAGACGGCGACTCCTCTGTTTTGGATTTCTCGGTC
>JBEKSO010000343.1:0-4986 GCA_049516935.1 Thermoguttaceae bacterium | reverse complement strand
GCCCAATATTTCCATCTTTTCCAAAAACTCGACCGATTGTTGCGGTCGTAGAAAGATATGCGTTAAAATAAAATGAAAAAGTGGATGCCTCGTTATAACGAAGACTCAATCGACAGACTCCACAGTCGAACTTAGAAGAAAGCCCAGAAGGAATTATCGAGGATAAAAGTTTTTTGTTGTCGGCAGCCAGATTTTGGAGGATTCAATGGCTGGGTCTTTGAACGAACAATTGAATACTGCCTCCGTAATGAACTCAAAGCACAAGGTATTGAGCCAGAATTTAAGGAGGGATATAAACTTGAAGGCAGAGTAAAAGTCGATCTGGCCATTGAAAATATGCTGATCGAAATCAAACTTGGCGGAATTTGGGGAAAGCCGGCTTTAGCCATCGCTCGCAAACGCAAACAAGCAGCAAAGCGAAAGGGACTACAGTATCTGATGTTCTTGAGAGGAGAATCTGTTCTCAAAGCTAGACAACAGATGATTTATGCCCTTGGAAAAGAAAACGTTTTTTTTCTTAACAATAAGAAAGACTGGGAGCGATTTGTAAACAGAATTGTAAGAGAATTTAATTATCACCGATAATAACGGGATAAGGAGATCTCAAGATCTTTGATTCTGAACTAATGTAATTAGTGTGACTCGACCAAAGAAAGGTGTACAAAGAATTCTCCTCAGCCGTAGACCCAATCTTCAACGTGCAATCCTGGGACACGATCAAAATCGCGCAGATTTGCCGATAGCAACAAGGCGTTATTCACGAGGGCCAAAGATGCAATTTTCAAGTCCTGCGTGCCAATGCGAATACGCTCTTTCCGAAGTCTAGTAAATTCATTCGCTGCCTGTTCACTCCAACGTGCAATATCCCACTCAGAGAGAGCGGCGATAAGCCGAATCAGTCGGTCATAAGGGGCCACCTGTCGGTGAACGTTGGCTGCGCGATGAATCTGAGCCAGCCAAGCCCGCAACTGCTCTTCCACAGCGATCACGGGAATCACGATGAGATCATCTATGTCAGATAGTTTAGTAACTAATCGCTGATGTCGCGCGTGCCGGGCGTCTGTCAGGACGGAGAAGTGGTCTGTGTCAAGAAGGATCATCATTTTGAACTACGTTTGGGAGTAGTCTTGGACCGGGATTTTTTGCGATCCACTTCACGAATGTGCATTGCTTCTCGCAAAATTTTCTTCATGTCCTCGTCATCCGTAAACGCACCGATCGTCCGCCGCCAGTCCTTAGTCTTTCCGTCATGTGCGGATCTCAACTCACCCTGGAGTTGCGCTACCTGCACTTCAAGCGATTTTACACGTCGTTCAAGAGTGGCACGTGTCATAAGTGATCCTCATTGTTAATTCTCAACGCGATGCAATGCGTCGGCCCTGATCTGCTCCCAAGGCGTTGTCTGCACCAAACCGGCGTCAAATTCGGCCGAGCGCCGCTGAATTTCCGCAATCCATTCGTCGGTCAGAGGCGGAAGGCAGTCGGCAGGCAGGGTGTCCCATAAGGCTTCTATCAACTCAATACGGTCGGCCACCGGCAAGAGATTTGCTTCAGCAAGCAATGTTTCGTAATTAGACATGGCAACACCTCCATTACCATTATAATACCTCATCGCGTGCAGAAATTCAATCCATGTTGACTAACCGGATAATTCGGGTGATTATATCTTTATGACGTATTCATTTTTGCCGCTACAAATTGGGCCGCTCGTGATCGATTTTCCCGTGATCCAGGCGGCGCTTAGCGGGTACAGCGATTGGCCGATGAGGGTGATCGCCAGGCGATTGGGCGCGCCGTATACAATCTGCGAGGTCATGCTCGACCAGTTTATTCTGAATGTGACAAAAGGCGGCAAGGCCAAACGCTTCCTGCGCGTGAGCGACGAAGAGCATCCTTGCGGCGTGCAATTGATGGGCGCCGTGCCTGATGAATTTCCGCCCGCAGCCATTAAACTTGTCGAGGCGGGTTTCGATGCCATCGACATCAACTTTGCCTGCCCGGTGAAAAAGGTTCTGGGCCGATGCCGGGGCGGATATTTATTAAGCCGGCCTGAAATTGCCTTAGAGATCGTGGCCCGGGTTCACGACATCTTGCCCGTGGGCATACCGCTTACTGTGAAAATGCGGCGCGGAATGGACGACAGTCAGCAAAGCCGGGATAATTTTTTCGCCATCTTCGATGGCGCGTATCGCCTTGGCGCGGCGGCGATTACGGTGCACGGCCGAACCGTGCGCCAGCGCTACGAAGGCCGCAGTTGCTGGCAGTTTCTCCGCGAAGTAAAAGAGCACGCAGGCAAGCGGGTTGTCGTCGGCAGCGGTGACTTGTTTACCGCGCAAGATTGCTTTGACATGTTCGCCCAAACCGGCGTGGACGGCGTATCCGTGGCCCGGGGTGCGATCGGCAATCCCTGGATTTTTCCGCAGATCCGGTGCTTGGCACGTGGCCGCGAAATGCCCCCGCCCGGTTTGCTCGCTCAGCGCGAAGTGATAGCCGAACACTATCGCCTGGCCGGGGAAATATACGGCCCAAAACGTTGCTGCGCCCTGATGCGCAAGTTCGGCATCAAGTATTCCCGACTGCATCCGCAAGCGGAAAAAGTGCGAGAGGCGTTTATCGCCGTAAAGGAACCGGAAGGCTGGCAAGGCGTTTTGGAAAAATGGTACGCCGAAGATCTGCCCGGCGTTTGGCCCGCAACGGTTGATAAAACCTATTATTCGCAGTAGAATTGAATCATTATGATCCGGAAAAGGATGATTATATGTCTGGGTTTTGTATTAGTCGGATGGGTCGGGGCGTACCTGCTGCTGCGAACATATAGTCAACACATGGAAGGAACTGAATACGATTTTAGTTTGCCGGAAGAATTTGCACGCTTGCAGCCCATGTTTGCCAAGCCCGGCCCGCCTCAACCCGGAGAATGGCTGGCAAAACATCTCGAACGCGGTCAAACCTATCAAGAGTACCTGCATTCCGTCTTTCGTCAATCCGTTCCGCCGGGTAGTGTCATTTACGTGCAACCCTTGGGGAATTTCAGTCCAGAGCAAAAGGAGATTCTCGAGCAGGCGGCTGATTATATTGGCGACTATTTTGCCTTGTCGGTGCAGATGTGCGACTCCCTGCCTTTAAGTTCGATTCCCGACTCCATGCGCCGGCAACGCGATTCAGAACTGGGCGAACAACTGCAAACGTATTATCTGATCGATAATGTGCTCAAACCGCAAAAACCCAAGGATGCTTATATTGTCATGGGATTTATCGCAAGCGACATATGGCCCGGCGGCGAGTGGAATTTTGTTTATGGCCAGGCAAACGAAACGGAGAGGATTGCGATTTGCTCGCTGGCCAGAATATGTTCCGCAAAATCGCTATCAGAAGACCGCGGGCTTTGCCTGCGCCGCACACTAAAAACCTCGACGCATGAGATATGCCATCTTTTTGCCATGATGCCTTGCCCTTGGTATATATGCAACGCCGCAGGCTACAACAATATGGCGGAAATGGATCGACACCCCTTGGAACTTTGCCCGCAGTGCCTGGCAAAAATATGTTCCACCACAGGGGCCGATCCTGCTCAAAGATTCGAAAAACTTGGCATTTTTTACAATAAAAACGGATTAGACGAAGAGAGGATATTTTGCGACAAGTTGTTGGCCGCATTACAAGGAAGGTAGTATTTACATCAAGATTATTCGCCGATTTCCTTAATTGCCCAGGCGCATGTTTCAATCACGATCGGGTCCTCGTGCCTCAAGCCGAGCTCTAATGCCGCGCGGGCGTTTTTATCCGGCTGATTTCCCAACACCCCGGCCGCATTGCGCAACAGCCCCGCGAGTTTGACTCGCCAAAGCGGCGTATCGCGAAAACGTTTCCGAAAACCGGCCTCATCCAGCGTGAATAATTGGGCAAGATTGACGGGATTCATTGCGGACCGCGGTTGGAAACTTTTCTCATTTCCAACGGGCGTGCTGCGGTTCCAGGGACAAACCTCCTGACATGCATCGCAGCCAAACAATCTATTGCCGCAGGCCTTTCTCAGTTTTTGGGGAATGGGACCGGGCGATTCGATGGTCAAGTAACTGATGCACTTTCGCGCATCAAGACGATAAGGGGCTTCCAACGCGCCCGTGGGACAGGCATCGAGGCACGCCCGGCATGCGCCGCAGCGATTTTGATCGGAGACAAAATTGTTTGTAGGACGGATTTGTAATCCGTCAGGGGTTTGAAATTCGTCCGGGAGGGAATTGGATTCCGTCCTACCCAGCTCACCGAATTGCAGTTCTTCGGTAGTCAACAAAGCAGCTAAAAAAATCCAACTTCCAAATTTTTCATTTATAAGCAGGGTGTTCTTTCCGATCCAGCCAAGTCCGGCACGCTGGGCAAAGCCGCGTTCCAAAAGCGGGGCCGTATCGACAACTCCGCGAACCTGGCAATGCGGAACCAGTTGGCGATGAAACAGTGCTAATTCCCGCAACTTGGTGCGGATTACATCGTGATAATCGCCCCCCCAGGCATAACTCGAGACCTTGCCTTGTCCAGGTCCGGCAGCGACGGGTTCCGCCGTCCGATAGTTCACACCCAGCATCAGCACGCTTTTTACGCCGGAGAGGATTGAACCAGGATCGCGGTATGCACTGATCCGCTGGGAAAAATATCGCATCTCGCCCGCCAGTCCATCGGCCAACCATCTTTCCAAGTGTCCGATCTCAGGCGGAGTCACGGCCGATGTCGCGTCCACGAGATCAAACCCCAAGAGCCGGGCCTTTTCCTTTAATGCGATGGTCAAAGATTGGGCGTTCATGGATGGAATAGATACTATTATAATTGCTGATGATATCTTATAACTCAAACTGTAAACACCTAATCTACCAGGAGCCGCGTAAACGCGGCTGACAACGCTGCATGCGAAGGAGTTATGGTAAGTTAATTGACCTCCCAACCCGACGTAAACGTCGGGCCTACTACCGCTGCGCGGAAACGCCCGTAAAC
>JBEKSO010000342.1:0-5051 GCA_049516935.1 Thermoguttaceae bacterium | reverse complement strand
GTTCGGCGCCAGCGAAGGCATGATCGTGGCCGCCGGCGGAGGCGAAGGAGAAATCTATCTGCTCTCGCCCGACAAGGGCGCAAAACCCGGGCAACGAGTGCACTAATCGCTCCCATAATACATGCCGTTGGACGCCTCGCTCATGTCCAAGCCTAAGAAATCTTCCAAGAAACATGATCTCCAGGCCCAGGTGGGAACCTCAGTTTCGCCGGCATTGACTTTCCGCATCTTGGCAGGAGCGGCGATAATCATTATCGCCTCTTTAATAGCTTACCTTCCCTCCCTTAGCAATGGATTTATCTGGGATGACGACAAACTTCTCACGGAAAATGAATTAGTAAAGGCCTCGGACGGTTTGTACCGTTTTTGGTGTAGTACGAATGCAATAGACTACTGGCCGATAACTAATTCCACATTCTGGATAGAATGGCGGCTGTGGGAGATGAATCCGGCCGGTTACCATGCCCTCAATTTGATCTTGCACATAGTCGAGGCGTTGCTGGTTTGGATAATATTGCGGAAGTTATCTTTTCCGGGGGCATATTTAGCGGCATTGATCTTTGCGGTTCATCCCGTGAACGTGGAGTCGGTCGCTTGGATCGCCTCGCGCAAGAATCTGATGGCGATGCTGTTCTTCCTGTTTTCGATCTTGTGGTATTTAAAGGCCGAAATGTCAGCGGCAAGCTCTAGCATGGCGCCGGCACGTTCCCACGGAGGACCGTGGCAGCGAGAGACTGCCCACTGTCCACCATCCACCGCCCACTGTTTTCCATGGTACTGCTTGAGCCTGACGGCGTTTTTATGCGCAATGCTCAGCAAGGGTTCCGTGGCCGTTTTGCCGGTGCTGCTATTATGCATCATTTGGTGGCTGCGGCCTCTGACGCGGCAGGATTTCGCCTGGATTTCGCCCTTTTTCCTGCTTGCGGGAATTCTGACTAAAGTGAATTTATGGTCCCAAGTACGCGATACGGGCACTGTATTCCGGTCTGCTGATTTTTTAGAGCGTTTACTGGGGGCTGCAGGCACAGTGTGGTTCTATCTGTACAAGGCGATCCTGCCTTTGGACTTGGCCCCTGTTTATCCCCAGTGGCATATTCAGGCAAGCTATTTGCGGTGGTGGCTGCCGCTTTTGGCCGTGTTGGGCGTCACGGTCGTGTTTTGGCGGCATCGAAGCGGATGGAGTCGGCCGTTTTTATTTGCTTGGGTATTTTTCTGCGTTGCGCTTTTTCCCGTGATGGGATTTACAGACGTGGGATTCATGCGGCACGCGCTGGTGGCCGATCGTTATCAGCACATCGCCATAATCGGCGTTATTTCACTGGCGACGGCGGGCTTATCCGCCTGGCGGCAGCGGGTCCGCAGAAAAGAATTCTGGGCAACAGCCGTATTGGCCGTGGGAATTCTCGCCTTTATGACATGCAGGCAAAACGCCATTTATCGCGACGCCATCACTTTGAATCAGACTGCGTTGGAAAAAAATCCTGATTTTTGGCTGGGTCACTACAACCTGGGCGTGGCACTGGAGAAAGCCGGTAATCCACTTGAAGCGGCCAAACAATACGAGCTAATCCTTCAACACGAACCAAACCACCCCGACGCACACACCAATCTGGCCGCCATATTAATCCGTGAAGGTCGCTTGCCCGAGGCCTTCGATCATTTAAATCTGGCCCTGCGGGTCAATCCCGATTATCCCGAAACCCAGAATAATCTGGGGTTGGCACTGGTCTTAGACCATCGGCCTCAGGAGGCAATCGAACACTTCAGAAAAGCCCTGCGCCTGAAACCTGATTTCTTTGAAGCCCATCAGAACTTCGGCGACGCATTATTGGATTCAGGCCGATTTCAGGAGGCGATAGAACAATACGTCCAGGCAATTCAACTAAAGTCCAACAGCCCTGAAGTCCACTACAACCTGGGCGTCGCATTAGTCCAAGCCGGCCGCTTCCAAGAGGCTATCGATCATTTCGAGCAGGCTCTAAGGCTCCGGCCTGACTACGCTGAAGCTCACAATAACCTGGCTGCTTTATTGCTCAAAATAGGCCGGTCACAGGAGGCAATCGAACATTATCAGCAGGCCCTGAGCCTGGAACCCGATTTCATCGAGATCCATTACAATTTGGCGTTGGCCTATGCCAATACGCGGCAATCTGCCAAAGCCATCGACGCGGCCCAAAAGGCCTTGAAACTTGCCCGATCTCAGGGAAAGACGGTGCTGGCCGGGCAGATTGAAAATTGGTTGAATTCTTACCGAGCCGGTTTGCCAGTTCACCCCGACACGCCGCCCACGCCCAAATCCGTTTTCCCGCCGCCTTAGCCGGCCGAGTTAGTCGCTTTTTTTAAACATAAACATGCTTAGCGATACCACTGACCGTCGGTTTTCGATGTTGCCCTACCCGGCGACATAACAGGCGAATACGGGCTGGACGGCGACATAACAGGAGAATACGGGCTGGACGAAACGCTCGCCTTGGGGGCAAGCGTGGGCTGCGGCTCCATGATGGGTAGTGATGTTGGAAAATTTGTTGGAGAATTATTGCAGGTCTCGGCCGGGACCATCGCCGGGCATCCATGACAATACACCCGCGGCGTGCCTACCCGGGTGAAAAATGCCTGCCACTTGGCTTTTTCCTCGCAATACCCGTCCCAAGCATTGTCGCAAGCCGAGGGCGGACATTCGCAACAACCCGGCGCTAAACAATATCCCGGCGGCGAATAACAAGCCGACCCGCGATAAGACCGATAACTTCCCATATCACTGCCGCCGCAGGAAGCACACCCGGCGTATGTGATTGCCGAGTTAACTAGAAGTAAGAAACTAACAGCGGTAGCCCAACCTAACCATCGCATGCTCATGCTCCTTTTGATCTATTCACCCGAAGGCCGTAACAGCCCTGTGAACCGGCGGCTAAAAATAATCACTCTACTTGTATTTCTTCGGCCAATCGGGCGCGTAATAAAGCTTAAAAATTATCATGCCCGATAGCTTTGGTAAATTGGGAAAACTGTACTATGGAGCAATGGCGTGAAGACAGCTTACCTGGGAAAACATATAGGAGATAACGGATTGGGAATAGCTACAACAAAAAGCCCCCGGTGTGTTCACCGGGGGCCAAATAAACGAAATCTCTACTTCCTAATATCTAATCCCTAATCCCTAGTCTCTAATCCCTATTTCTTTACATGTCATAGTACAGGCAGAACTCGTAGGGATGCGGGCGCAACTGCATGGCTTGGACCTCGTTGGTAAACTTGTAATTGATCCAAGTATCGATAACGTCAGGGGTGAACACGTCGCCGCGCAGTAGAAATTCGTGGTCGGCACGCAAAGCATTTAGCACGGCTTCCAATGAGCCGGGGGTTTGCGGCACCTTGGCCAGCTCCTCCGGTTCGAGGTCGTAAATGTCCTTATCCAGCGGCTCGCCCGGATCGATCTTGTTCTGAATGCCGTCGAGCACAGCCATGAGAATCGCCGCGAAAGACAGGTACGGATTGCAACTCGGATCCGGGCAGCGGAACTCCAAGCGCTTGGCCTTGGGATTCGGGCTGTACATGGGAATCCGAACACAAGCCGAACGATTGCGCTGCGAATAGGCCAGATTAACGGGGGCCTCAAAACCCGGCACCAATCGCTTGTAACTGTTGGTCGTGGGACAACAAAAAGCCAGGATGGCCGGGGCGTGCTTCAGCAATCCGCCGGTGGCGTAGATGGCCATGTCGCTCAGTCCGGCGTAACCGCTGCCGGCGAATAGATTCTCGTTGCCCTTCCAGATCGAAGTGTGGGTGTGCATGCCCGAGCCATTGTCGCCGAACAGGGGCTTGGGCATGAAGGTCACAGTCTTGTTGTATTTTTTCGCCACATTCTTGGTGATGTACTTGTACATCATCACCTTATCGGCAATGGTGACCAGGGAATCGTATTTCAGGTCGATTTCGGCCTGGCCAGCGGTTCCGACTTCGTGATGCTGGGCCTCGATGCTCAATCCGCAATCAATCATGGTTTGCATCATTTCGTTGCGGATGTCCATCTGTTGATCGGCCGGGGGCACTGGGAAGTAGCCTTCCTTGTAGCGGAGTTTGTAACCAAGGTTCGGCTTTTCCTCGCGGCCGCGGTTCCACTGGCCTTCGATGCTGTCGATAAAGTAATAGCCGCTTTGGGTGTTTTGTTCGTAGCGGACATCGTCGAAAATGAAAAACTCGCATTCCGGGCCCATGTAACAGGTGTCGCCTATGCCGGTGCTCTTTAAATAATTCACCGATTTGCGGGCGACATTGCGGGGATCACGCGAGTAATCCTCGCGGGTAATGGGATCCTGAATGTTGCAGATCATCGCCAACGTGGGAATCACGCAAAATGGATCAATCGTAGCGGTCTCGGGCTGCGGAACCACCAGCATGTCGCTCTCGTTGATCGCCTGCCAGCCGCGAATACTCGATCCGTCGAATCCAAGGCCGTCTTCAAATACGTCTTCGTCGAGCTTGTCGACCGGTATGGTGAAATGCTGCCATAGACCGGGGAAGTCCATGAAACGTAGATCCACCGATTTGACGTTCTTTTCACGGCACAACGCTAAAACTTCTTTTGGAGTCAGTTTTTTTTCTTCTTTCATAGAAAAACAAACCTTTATTTGATGTTTACAGGGTATGGTTAATGCCTCAACGGCACTTATATGCGCCTGGGGCAGACGAAAGTTAATTTTATCACCCGCTCAATTGCAAAGAAGATGCCACCCTGGTGATAAATCCCAGAAAAAAACGTCGTAACTTCTTTGAAAAGATAACCTTATCGCTGACAGTCTGTTTTTTCACGATTTGGCATGGAATTTCATTCTTGCTTATTTATTGTGCATTTGATGGCTTATTATAAGGCAAATAATCTGGGGTAATCTGGAGTCAAGCCTTAATTAGCGATTGGCAACCTTTTCCAAATGCCCTTCGTTGAGCAAAAACACCTGATCGGTAAGTTTTTCGCGAAACGCCCGCTCGTGCGAGACGAGAATCAGGGCCTGCGGCAGGCGGAGGAGGATCTCCAATAATCGCTGGACCGCTTG
>JBEKSO010000341.1:0-5052 GCA_049516935.1 Thermoguttaceae bacterium | reverse complement strand
GCCGCGAAACACTGGAACGCTACGTCAAGCGAATGGAAGAACTGGAATCCATAGCCAATAAATTCGCCGGCGTGGAACAGGCCTATGCCATCCAGGCCGGGCGCGAACTGCGGGTCCTGGTGAGCGCAAAGGAGACCACTGACGAAACGGCCGCCAAAATCTGCCATGACATAGTGCAAGCCTTCGAACAACAACTCACCTATCCCGGCGAAATCAAAGTAACCGTGCTCCGCGAAACCCGACACGTGGAAATGGCCAGGTAAGTGAATGCGGAATTCAGAATGTAGAATGAAGAATTATAAACCGCTTGCTGTTTCGCAATTAGAACTGAAAACCGAAAACTGAAAATATACTTACCGTGCGAATTCTATTTATCGGCGACATTGTGGGAAAACCGGGGCGGAATATCTGCCTGCAAGCCATTCGGCCTTTGCGCGCGGCCGAAGGACTCGATCTGGTCGTGGCCAACGCGGAAAACGCGGCGGGCGGATCCGGATTGACTCCCGAAATCTATCAGGAACTGGTTACCGCCGGCATCGACGGCATTACGATGGGCGATCACGTGTACCGGCGCAAAGAGATCTTTCCCCTTTTGCAAACCGAGCGGCGGATCGTGCGCCCGGGAAATTACCCGGCCTCGGCCCCAGGCCGGGACGTGGCCGTTCTTCACACCCGGCAAGGAGTGAACGTGGCCATATTCGCCTTGCTGGGCCGGGTGTTCATGCCCCCGGTGGATTGCCCATTTCAGGCAGCCGAGCGGATTTTGGCTTCCCTTCAGCCCGATGTCCGCGTGATCCTGCTCGACTTCCACGCCGAGGCCACCAGCGACAAACAACTAATGGGCCGAATACTCGACGGGCGCGTAAGCGCCGTCCTCGGCACCCATACCCACGTGGCCACGGCCGACGAGCAAATCCTTCCCAAGGGCACGGCCTTTCAGTGCGACGTGGGCATGACCGGCCCCTTTGACAGCATCCTCGGCCGCCGCATAGACAGGGTGATGGAAACCGCCCGCACGTTCCGCCCCACTCATTTCGAGGTGGCCACAAAAGACGTCCGCCTGCAAGGCTCGATTGTGGACATCGATCCGCAAACCGGGCGGGCAACGGCCATACGCCGGATATCAATCGATGAGGCCGCGGCCGAAGATCTCAAAAATAATCACGAGCCTGCTTAACGGACAACCGACCGGTTGGATCGCCTATGTTGACAGGGCAAGTGTGAAAGAATAAATTAATAACACTTGAATCCGTGTGTCGAAACGGCCTGGTTATTTTCCCGCGCAATAATCGATAAGGAGCAAGATAATGTTTTGCATCTTCCGGTCCTTCACTCAATTGATCTTATTTGTTTGTCTAAGTTTCGTAATTGTCGTCCAAGTCCGGGCGGATGACTTGCGCACGTGGACCGACTCGACGGGCAAATTCAAGGTGCGCGCCAAGTTCGATTCGCTCGAAGGCGGCAATGCGAAGCTCATCCGCGAAAATGGCGATACATTTACTATTGCCTTGGAAAAGCTGAGCAAAGCGGATCAAGAATACATCGCCAAACAGAATTCGGAGAATCCCTTTCAGGCAATCCAAGCCAATCCATTCGAATCGGCCGGTCCGGCAAGCGAAACAACAAGCGAGACTCCGCGAGTGGCAGTCGTGGACTGGTCGAAAGCCCTGCTCATTCCGCTTCAAACCTCCGATCCCCAATGGCAAGTAACGCTGCCCGATGTCCCCGCCGCCAATTATAGTCCTAAATCGACGCCGTTGCCGCCGGTGACGGACTTTTTTGAAAAAGCCAACGGGCTGGCCATCAGCCAGGCGGCCAAGGCGGCGGTTGTGGGGTTTGGGTTAAAAAAGCCGAGTGATCGGGATGGCACCGAGCGCATCATATTGTGCGATCTTAAGAGCGGCCGCGTTACGGCGTCCGGAGCGACACAGGGCGAGATGGCCCCCCTGGCCCTGCACGATGACGGGCGGCAGATTCTAATGCGGCGCAACGAATTTGGATTCGGCAACCAGGATCGGCTGGAAATATGGTCGCTGAAGGGGAAAAATGTGGTGCGTTCACTTATTTGGACGCCTTATGAAGACGACCGCGACGTCGACAAGGACGTAATCTGGGCCGAGTTTATCGACGCCAAGACTTTGGCCACGACGAGCAGCGGGGGCAAAGCGACGCTCTGGAACTATCCGGCCATGCAACCGATTTGTTATTTCCAACTCAGCGAGGATTCGATTCCGGCCTTGAGTCCGGACCGGAAATGGATCGCCTTTGCCAGCGACGACACTGTGGGGCTGTTTGACATTGAAAAGCGAGAGGTGATTGCCGCCCAAAAAACGCCCCGCAAACTCCAATGGCCCGCCCTGGCCTTCAGCCCTTCGGGACGCAAAATCGGCTGTATTGCCTTCGACCGCATTCTTGTGTGGGACACGGCGTCGGGCCAATTGGAAAAAGACTTCGCTCTGCCTGGCCTTATGATTCACGGCGGCATCAGCTTTCCAGACGAGAGCTATATCCTGGCCAATAAACAATTCCTGATCGAACTAGAGAATCAACTCAAGCTTTGGCATTACATGGGGGCCAAGCAGGTGAAAACCGCGGCGGAGACGACTTTTTTTGTCGCTCCAGGGGATAACAAATCGGGCATGTTGATAGCGGCCAAAGTGCCGCATCCCGAGGCTTTAGCGCTTCTAAAAAAAGCCCTCCAACAGCCCGACTTGTTCGTTTTCCACAAAGGAACTCCCGTTAAACTGGACGTTTCCGGCATCCCGGAAGACCATAAAAAGGACGTGACCGATGCGCTGACCAAGAAACTGCAAGATATGAAATGCCCGATCGGGGATAACGGAAACGTCGATGTCGTGGCCGGTATCGAGGGGCCAAAATCGAAGGAAGTCTCATACATGCATTCGGGCACATACCAAGTGCAAGAGTATTTAACCAAGCTTAAGTTTGTGTACCAGGGAAAAATCATCTGGGAAACAAATAGTACGAATATCACCCCCGTTATCATCCTGAAAAAGGGGGAGAATGTCGAAGGCGTACTGCGCAAGGCCAGCGAGCAACCCACTTATACATTTTACGATAAGGTGGCGCTGCCGGAGTTTTTGCAGAAACCTGCCGAGAATCAAAATCCTAAAGCGGTACAAACTATCGGCATGTCGAATGTAACCCCCCAGGGTTTTCGCTGAACAAATTCCCCGGACTTGGATAAGAAAAACACGGTTGTCGCGAAACCGGGATCGGTATAATTCACAATTCAACAGTCATCATTCGCCCTTCCGCCTTCCCCTTTCCTCTTTTCCCCCGTTTGCGCATAATAACTATTGATTTTCCAGCCGGATAAACTGGACGAATCCGTATTGCGGGGGAACCGATTTCCGGCTATCCTTTGGCCCCACATGACCGTGTGTAGACGTGGCAGAATACTATCAGAACGAAGCTAAGGAAATTTCCGGCCAACTTAGGTTGTTGCTCGGAGCGATTGGGTTGGGTTTGGTTTTTTTGTTGGCAGTGGCGGCAATGCTAAAACCGAGCCCTTACCAAATGGGAACGCACCAGCAACTGGGCCTGCCGCCTTGTTCGTTTTTGGTATTATTCGGCATCCCATGTCCGACGTGCGGCATGACAACCGCCTGGGCCGATCTGATGCATGGAGAGTTGATAAGGGCATTTCAGGCGAATATTGGGGGGGTATTGCTGGCGGTGCTGGCCATGGCTGCCGCTCCGTGGTTGATGATTTCCGCAACCCGGGGCCGATGGCTCATCTGGAGGCCCAATGGCAATGTCGTGGCATACGTATCGGCGGCGATAATAGCGATTGCGCTGGTCCAATGGGGATTCCGCCTTTTGGGCAACTAAAATTTCCACCAATTTCAATCTCTTGAGGTAGAACGATGGATCGTCCCTCTATTCGATTTGCGGTCGTGGCCGTCCTCATCGCGTCCGCGGCCATGGCATCATCCGGCGGTTGTCAGGCCGTGATGACCACGGCCATGTATCTAATCAAAGGCACCGACGTTGACCCCGAATATCCGGGACTGAAAGGTAAAAAGGTGGCCGTTGTCTGCCGTCCCATCACCGAATTGAATTATGCCAATTCCGCAGTGGGCAAAGATATTGTCCAGCAAATGAGCAAACTGCTGCAGGAACGGGTGCCGAAGATCAAGGTCGTCGACGCCCAAAAGGTGAACAAGTGGTGCGACGAGAACACCTGGGAAGAATACGTCGAAGTCGGCAAGGCCTTGAAGGCCGACGTGGTGGTCGGCGTCGAGCTGGAAAAGTTCAGCATTTATCAAGCGCAGACGCTGTATCAGGGCAAGGCCAACACGGTAGTACGCGTTTACGATTGCAAAGACGGCGGCAAGGTGCTGTTCGAAAAAATCTTGCCCCAGACCGTATACCCGCCAAATGCATTCATTCAGACGTCCGATGTGCAGGAATCCGAATTCCGCCGCGAATTCGTCGGAGTGCTGGCCGACCAAATCGCCCGGCATTTTTACGGTCATGATCCAAACGCTGATCTGGGCCAGGACAACTCGGCCCTTAGATAAAATCGCCATGCGATCAACCGATTGAGATAGTATGATGTATCGTCCCTCCATTCGATTTGCGGGCGCCAACGGGCGCCATACGCAGTATGGGCTATTGGTCGCGGCGGCCGTGTTAATTGCGGTCGCGGCCCTATCCTGTTCCAGCGGCTGTCGCAGTGCAATTGCAACCGCGATGTACCTGTTCAAAGGCGAAGACGTCGACGCCGAATACTCGGGACTGAAAGGCAAAAAAGTGGCGGTGGTCTGCCGTCCGCCCGCCGGATTGAATTACGCTAACTCCACCGTGGGCAAAGATCTTGTCCAACAAATGAGCAAGCTTCTGCAGGAACAGGTATCGAAGATCAAGGTCGTCGACGCCCAAAAGGTGAACAAGTGGTGCGACGAGAACGCCTGGGAAGAATACATCGAAGTCGGCAAGGCCTTGAAGGCCGACGTGGTGGTCGGCGTCGAGCTGGAAAAGTTCAGCATTTATCAAGCGCAGACGCTGTATCAGGGCAAGGCCAAC
>JBEKSO010000340.1:0-5075 GCA_049516935.1 Thermoguttaceae bacterium | reverse complement strand
ATATATCGCCCAATTGCCGCCTGATGCTTCCGGAAAAATATCTTGGAATCGGATGAAAAGCGTGCCCGGCCACAATAAGTACGATTTAAATTATTCCATCATAAAACTTCAGCCTACTTATGCGCTGTGTTTTGCTTGGGGTGGACAGGACATCACCCAGTGGGCAACGACTCATTACGTTCAAGTCCAGTATAAAGGCATTCCGCTAAATCTACTGAAGGACTCAAATGATGTTCATTGGGAACGGGCCGTTGCCGGCCGGCCTGCAGACACAAGCCGCAAATGATCTTTTTCCAATCTGCCGACGAAACGGACTCCCGCACCCTTTATTGACGTTTGTATGGCGAATGAACCGAGGCCGACCAACGGGAGGCCGGAAAATACAACAATAAGGTTGTCTTGTCGGACCATTATCTAAGCAAACATCAATAAGCCTGTTAAACTCCTGAAAAGTGCAATTCGCCCCCGCAAGTCCGGCGGCTGGTTGCCATTTCATGTCTTATTCTTTACAATTCCATTATCTGCGTGTAATTCAGGATCTTTTACAAACGGAATCTTTGCCCATGCGTTTCACCAAAATGCACGGAGCCGGTAACGACTACGTGTATGTAAACTGTTTCGAGGAACCCTATCCGCCCGATGCCGCCGGGTTGGCGCGAAAAGTGTCCGACCGGCATTACGGCATCGGCGGCGACGGCTTGATTTTGATATGCCCCAGCCAAACGGCCGACGCCCGCATGCGGATGTTCAACGCCGACGGCTCCGAGGCCGAAATGTGCGGCAACGGAGTGCGCTGCGTGGCCAAGTATGTTTACGATCACGGCATTGCCCGCCGCGCGCCGCTACGGATCGAAACCGGCCGGGGCGTCTTAAACCTGGAACTGGAGATCGCCGACGATCGCGTGCGCCGCGTTCGCGTGGACATGGGCGAGCCGATTCTCGAACCGGCCCGAATCCCAACTACACTTGCAGGCAACTCGCCGCTGCCCGGCAATCCGGTGGTTAACGCCCCCTTGAAGATCGGCAGCGAAATCCTTTCTGTCACCTGCGTTTCGATGGGCAATCCGCACTGTGTGGCCTTCGTCAAGGAGCCCACGGACCTTTGGGTGCTGCAAATCGGCCCGCGCATAGAGGTCGATTCGCATTTTCCCAAGCGCACGAATGCCGAGTTCGTCCAGGTCCTCTCGCCCGGCGAGGTGCGGATGCGCGTCTGGGAGCGCGGCAGCGACGAGACCCTGGCCTGCGGCACCGGGGCTTGTGCGGTTTGCGTCGCCGGGGTTCTGACCAACCGCACCGGACGAAATATCATCGCCCATCTCCCCGGCGGCGACTTGGAACTCCAGTGGAATGAAACCGACAACCACGTTTACATGACCGGCGAAGCGATTGAAGTTTTTTCCGGCGAATGGAACAAATAAGTTTATTGAGTCTCAGGTAATAAATGTCACATTTTACGATCAGAGCCGGGCCGTGTCGGCCCGGAATTACCGGGGCGACACGCCCCGGCTCTAACTTTTCATGCGACATTCTTTTTCCGAGACTCAATAGCCCGGGCACTTGTGCCCGGTGGTTTTCCACATAAATATTGCATGAAAATAAATAGTCCGCTTTTGAACAAGATCGCAGCTCTTATGGGGACGACGGCCATCCGAAATTGGATGTGCACGCTCGATTATAAAGTGGCCTATTACGATCGCGCGATCGATCCGGTGTTTCCCGAGTGCAAGGGACAAAAGATTTACATCTTCTGGCATGAATATATCCTGTTTCCGCTATATCTGCGCGGACACTGCAATATGAGTATGCTCTTAAGCCGCCATCGCGACGCCGAAATTCTTTCCTATGCCGCTTATCACATGGGCTTCGATTTCGTACGCGGCTCGACGAATCGCGGCGGGGTGGCGGCAATTCGCGAACTGCTGGAAAAAAGCCGCCGCATGCACCTTACCATCACCCCGGACGGACCCCGCGGACCGCGAAGGCAAATGGCCCCCGGCTCGATCTACCTGGCATCCAAACTCGGCCTGCCGCTGGTGGTGATGGGCTACGGATACGACCGGCCTTGGCGGCTCACAAGCGCCTGGGACCATTTTGCCATCCCCCGCCCCTTTTCCCGCGCCCGGGCCGTTCCCAGCCATGAAATTTTCGTCCCCGCCAACCTGGACCGACAGGGGATCGAATATTATCGCCAAAAAATCGAGCAATTGCTCAATCGCCTGACACTCGAAGCCGAAGCATGGGCCGAATCCGGCTCGCGAAAAATCGGCCAGATGAACGTCGAGCGCCGCGGCACGCCGCTGCACTCGGGACAATATAAACAACACGGAGACACGGAGTACACGGAGAATAATTAAACCGCTTGCGGTTTAGCGATATCACGGCGACACGTAGTATGCAAAGATAAAATAAAAACCGCTTGCGGTTTCGCGATGCACTATAACTTGGGTTGATTTTTCATGTCACAATACATTTCATTTACTTGCCGTTTAATCTCCGTGTTCTCCGTGCCTCCGTGTTGAAAAAAATCGGATTAATTCTTTATGTCGCAAAATGAATTTAATTTCGACGATTTGACATCCGCCCGACCGTTGTCGGTGTGGGAGCTGACCGCCCAGGTAAAAGACCTGGTGGAAGCGGCATTTCCGCGGGTGTGGGTGAGCGGGGAGATTTCCAATTTGTCCCGGCCGCAGTCGGGCCATTGCTACCTGACGCTCAAGGATGATCGGGCGCAACTCAAGGCGGCCATGTGGCGCCCGGTGGCCTCGCGCGTGCGTTTCGAAATGCACGACGGCCTGGAAGTGATCTGCCAAGGCCGCTTGGAGGTTTACGCCCCGCGCGGCAATTATCAACTGATTATCGAGCAGATCGAGCCCCGTGGCATGGGCGCGTTGGAACTGGCACTCAGGCAACTGCGGGAAAAACTGGCCCGGGAGGGGCTTTTCGATCCGGCCCGAAAACGGCCCCTGCCCTCTTTCGTCCGGCAAATCGCCGTGGTCACAAGCCCCACCGGCGCGGCGATTCGCGATTTCCTCCAGGTGCTCGGCCGGCGATGGCGCGGGGCGGACGTGCTCATCGCCCCGGTACGCGTGCAGGGCGAAGGGGCCGCCGAGGAAATCGCCGCCGCAATCGCAATGCTGAATCGACTCGCCCGGCCCATCGATTGCCTGGTGGTCACCCGTGGCGGCGGAAGCCTGGAAGACCTTTGGGCCTTTAACGAGGAAATCGTTGTCCGGGCGATTGCCGCCTCGCGGATTCCCGTCATCTCGGCCGTAGGTCATGAAATCGACATAACCCTTTCCGACCTGGCCGCCGACGTCCGCGCACTTACGCCCAGCGAAGCGGCCGAACTGGTGGCCCCGGCTGCTGAAGAACTTTTCGCCGAACTCCGCCAGATTCAAAAACGCATGACCGCCGCCTTGCGATCCCGGGCGTTAGCGGCCCGATCGCATTTAGATGCCATCCAGCGGCACCATGCATTTCGCCGCCCCTTTCAACTCATCTACGACCTTACCAGGCAGGTGGACGAATTATCCGGCCGAACGCACCGCTCGATCCGCCACCGGCTGCAACTCGCCCGGCAGCAGACCGAGACCTTCGCCTCTCGCTTGGAATCGCTCAGCCCGTTGGCCGTACTGGGCCGCGGTTACAGCATAACCGAGCGCCCGTCCGACGGCCGTGTAATCCGCTCCTCCGCCGAACTAACCCCCGGCGAGCAAATTTCCACCCGCTTCGCCCGCGGCCAGGCGATAAGCCGCGTGGAAAAGATCGAAGAATGACAGATGTTATATCAAATGCTGTATAAGGTGTTTAAACTTTCCCGTGGTCAAAATCGCAAAACCGCTGGCAGTTTATTGTTCAATTTGCAATTTGCATTTTGCAATTGACAATTTGCAATCATTTTTATGCCCTAGAGATATACGCCCCGTTCCGTGTATCCACTTTTATCGTCTCGCCTTCGACCAGATATTCGGGCACTTGCACGACCAGGCCGGTTTCCAGAGTGGCGGGTTTGGTCCGCGAGGTGGCCGATGCGCCTTTGATGCCCGGGTCGCATTGCAGGACTTTCAGTTCCACGGTCAGCGGCAGTTGAATGCCCACGCACTGGTCGTTGTAGATCAGGGCCATTACGCCTTCGAGATTCTCGGTAAGATATTGCAACTCCTCGGTCAAATCGCCCTTGGGCAGGATGAAATCGTTGTAGTCTTCCTGGTCGAGAAAATGTACCTCGCCCGGGTCGGAATACATGTATTTCACCGGGCGCTTGGCGAAATCGGCCTCGTTCAGCGAATCGGTGCCTTTAAGCGTGATGTCGACTTTTTGCTTGTTGATCAGGTTTCGCGCCTTGAATTTATAAAGCGTGGCAGCGCCCCGGGCTGATGGGCTTTGCACGTTGATCGTCTCGATCATGCACGGGGCGCCGTTGTAGTTCACGATATGTCCGCGTTTGATGTCTTTGGCCAACATAGTAGGTAGTAGATGGTATGTAGTAGGTAGTTGTTGGTTTACATGAGGCAGTGCGAAACCGCAAGCGGTTTAATTAATTTATTCATCATTCAACATTCATTATTCAGCATTATCTAAGATGGTTCCCGACTGCGGATCGACGGCCACGCCGCCGGTGAGTTTCGCCAGGGTTTCCAGCACGATCAAAAGTGCGCTGGGATCGAGCAGGTCGTCTTCTTCATCATCGGACATTTCGGCGATGCATTCGAAGTGCAGCACGTCGAAGCGGCCGCTATAGGAGAGGAGTTCTTCCTCGCGTATATTAGAGCACGCATCGCCGGCGGATTTTTTCAGGTCCGCGACCAGATCTGCCACCTGTTCACGCACTTCGTCGCCGCAGGTAAAGCAGATGTCCAGCGCGGCGTAATCCTCGGGCGAGATTATGGTCAAGGATTCGATCCGCTCATGATCGTCGGCGCTGAGATTTCTCAGTTCGTAGCGTTTGTTCAGCGCCTGGATGGTTTTAGCGACGATCTGCAATTTCGGCCGCTTTTTGACGTCGAAAATGACAAAATACGTCTCGCGCCAGCGGTAATTTTGGTCTTCGAATGTAGACATGTTAAGTGAGTTTA
>JBEKSO010000339.1:0-5075 GCA_049516935.1 Thermoguttaceae bacterium | reverse complement strand
ATTCAGTCCGCCGCCCGCCATAGGGATAAGTTCCCGAATCGGCGCGCCGCTGCTGTCGAACTGATAGACATTGTTCGTAAACATCCCGACGAGGTCCAAGTTTCCGCTGGAATCGAACACCAGACCGTTAGCGCCAGAGAAGTATGTTGTTGGGGCGCCGGTGAAAGTCTGTGCCGTGGGATTAAATCGCAATACCGTTCCATCCCAGAAATTGCTGACATATAAATTTCCATCCTGGCCCAGAGCCATGTCGGCCAGGCCGTTGACTTCGGCCCCGGCGTCCAGCCATGTTTTATCGCCGGTGGAGGTATTGTATTTGACGATCTGATGGCCGCCGAAATCGCTGACATAAAGAGTACTGCTTGCACGGTCAAACAACAGGCCTCCGGGACCGTTCAACCCCAAGTCAAATCCTCCTAAGTTCTCCCCGGTCCGCCAGTTATAGCGCTGCACATTGTAGGTGTTATCGCCGATGTTTTCGTTGGCTACGAATAGATCGCTTCCGTTGCCCAATACCATTCCCGAAGGAGTATACAGAGTCGGGAAGCTCGGTGGGACCAATGCCTTGCGAAAGCTGCCGTCGAGGTTGTACTCCAGAATCTGATTGCTTACGCGATCGCTTACCAACAACTGCCCGGCGGCACCCGTCGGATAAAAGACAATCCACGCAATTCCAATCAACGCGCAAGAGCCACATAGTTGCCAACGATTCATGCTGCGATCTCCTCTGAAACTATCTAAAATCTTGTTTTCTAAGTAATCACCATACGGTTATGTCGATGGAGCCAAAATAATGCACAGGCAAAACGAATCATGCGCATTGAGAGCACGATTTAGCCGTTTTTTTCCCTGCCGGGGAGGATTTCTCGCACCATTCAAATGCCACCTTTACCTCAACGCTATCCTTTACGGATAGGTATACCGGGCACCGATTGCTCTCTTGCTCCAGGAAAGCCCGCTCGGCTTCAGAAGGGGAAAAGGGCGAATGAATGGTGACTGCAAACGAGGTAATCTTGTAGTCTTTCAGCGTGTAGTCCGTTTCGGCCCACGTGCCTGTCAAGTCCAAGCCTTTGCCTTCGGCCGACTTGGCCATCACGATCATCAGACAGGAGGCCAAACCCATCGCCATCAGGTCGATTGGGTTCAGGTCCAAGCCCTTGCCCCCAAACGCGCAGCAGCCCTCCATGCCGATTTCCTTGCCCAGTTCATGGTGGACGGCGTTGGTGTGAATCATGCTATCCAGCGTGACAGTCATTCCCATTGTTCTTTCCTTTCAGGATTTAATAGTGCGATGCGATTCCATCGGGAATTTTCGTATAATATATGCTTCCGTTGAATTTGTTTCATCATATACGCCGGCGAAGCAACTGTAAATATGCCCGCCGGGAGCCAATTGCCCGGACGCTATAACAAATTGCGGCGTCGGCATTTATCGCACACCCGATTAAAGACGCCTGACATAACAGAGACAGATGCCTCCGGCCTCCAGAGTGCCGGCTAGTTGCGCTCTAAAAGCACTCGGTAACGCGATCGGTCAAAGACAATCGCTCGGCGGCAATCGCCACCTCGCTGCGAAAATGCGAAAGGTACTCCGCGCGCATCTTGTGATCGAACATAATTTTGGAATAGCGCTCCCGCAGTTCGGGAAAGTGGTCGCGCAGCAGGCCGGCCACCGAGGGCCAGACTCGGGGCCGGGCATTCAGCGCGTCCACCAATATCGAATCGACCTTTAGATCGGCCGCCTGTTGGAACATCGCTTTCAATGAACTTCGGCCATCGGATAAAAATGGCAGCAACGGGGCGAACATTATCGTGGTTTTTAGCCCTGCCTTTCGGGCCGCTTCGATCACCTGCAATCGTTCCTTGACGCTCGCGGCTTGGGGTTCCCATAACTTTCGCAGCCGCTCATCGAGCGTCGCTATCGACACGCCGATGTTTACGTCATGGCCGGAAAATATGTCCAGATCCCGCGTCACCAGGGCGCTTTTTGTCAGCAGGTTCACCTTAAAGCCGAATTCCAAGAGCAACTCGCAACAGCGGCGCGTGAGACGGCGCTCCTTTTCGATTTGCTGCCAGCCGTCGCAGGCGCTGCTGATAAATACGTCGCCCGGCTTCGCCCTGCGCAACTGCCGCTTGAGAACCTCGACGGCGTTGATCTTCACGTCCACGAACTTGCCCCAAGGCTCGTTGTGGGGATGAAACCGCTGCATAAATCGGGCGTAGCAATAAACGCAGCCGTGCGTGCAGCCCGTATAGCAGTTCAGCGAGTAATCGCTTATCGAACTTTTGTTCAAAATCGTCTTGCACACGGTTTCGCGCACGGTGATCTGTGGAGAATCGGTGGATTGCACGATCGATGGATTAATGCTTAAAAACATATAAAGACATTTATGAATGCGTCTAATGCCTGGGCGGCAGCCGCATTATACCAAAATCCGCGTCTCATGGATGATTTAAGCCTATCACAAAATCTTGATGTTATAAAATAAATACGCCGGCCCGAGCGAAGTGCGAATTCTCGGCGCAACAGATTATTGCTTGCATGCCAAATACCAACGCCGGATAGATTCGTCATGTAGTTAATACACTCGGCAAGGTTGTTCAGGCCCATCCTCACTGATTATTAATTACCCTTGAAAAGTCGCCCGGTTCTTTCTCGATATAAATTTATTCCGACTTTTAGGGAACATGCTGCCAATTAACTAAAAATATAAAAATATTGTTGTAATTACGCATGTTTTTGATTAACATGGTCTTATAGGCAATGCAATAAAGTAGGCAAATTATGTGAATATCTTTCGGAGTTCATCATGTCGAACGATCGCATGGGCATGTTTTGGTATCGATTTCAAGCAAAGATAGTGACTTCGATGTAAGCCTTTCTTTGTGATTCGAAATTCATCGTCAACTAATTATTAGCAACGGCATTACATAAGATTTAACGCGATTATTTCACGCCCGATCTTTGCTGTAACGGTCAGCGCAGAAGAAGGAAATCATGTTTCATTATTTCAGGAAAAATCAAGGGCCGAAACAAGAGACGTCTTCCAGGAGGAGAAGGAAACCTTCTAGTTCTTCTCATAGCCGCGACAAGCGCAATGCGGAGTCTGGTCGGTTAACGCTCGAACCGCTCGAACCCCGCTGGATGCTCAGCAGCGTTACCGGACAGGAAAGCACGGTTAACATCGCAGCATTGGTTACCGATCCCACGACCGGCGCGGTCACGGCGGCATTGTTCACCGATTCCACTCCCAATCAGATGGAAAATCTGGACCGAGGGGTTGTGGTAATGCACAGTGCCACTTCCCAGGCATATATAAGCTGGCGCCTGTTAGCAACCGATCCGTCGAGTATCGCCTTTAACGTTTATCGTTCGGCCAATGGCGGCGCGGCGGTCAAACTCAATGGTTCTCCGATTACCGCAACCACCGATTACACCGATACCACGGCCAATTTCACGGTGAGCAATACTTATTACGTTCGCCCTGTGTTGGGCGGCGTGGAACAATCGCCCAGCGAAACGTGGACCCTGGCGGCCGGCGCGCCCGTCCAACAATATCTCTCGGTTCCGCTTATGGTTCCCGCCAATGGCTCATTTGTAGATCCTGTCAGCCACGCAGTTCTCACCTGGACTTACAGCGCAAACGATTGCACCGTGGCCGATCTGGACGGCGATGGACAGTATGAAATCATCGTAAAATGGGATCCATCTAATTCAATGGACAATGGCGACGCTCATGGCGGATACACGGGAAACGTCTATATCGACGCCTACAAATTAAATGGCACTCGTCTTTGGCGCATCGATTTGGGTGTAAATATCCGCGCAGGCGCCCATTACACTCAAATGATCGCCTACGATCTCGATGGCGACGGAAAAGCTGAAGTCGCCCTGAAAACCGCTCCGGGCACTATCGACGGGCAGGGCAACTACGTTCTTCTCGGCACCGACAACCCCCACGTCGACTATCGTACGACATCCGCAAACGGCCCAGGCGGTCGTCCGGGTCTCATCCTGACCGGGTCCGAATATCTCACGATCTTCAACGGCCAGACCGGCGCGAATATGGCCACGGTCCCTTACCTCGTCGCCAGGGGCAATGTCAACGACTGGGGAGACAACTACGGCAACCGTTCCGAACGTTACTTGGCCGCCGTGGCCTACCTGGACGGATCAAGGCCGAGTCTGGTAGAGTGCCGCGGTTACTATGCAAAAACAACGCTGTCAGCCTGGGATTGGAGAAACGGTCAACTAACACAACGCTGGATTTTTGACAGCTCTACTGCCCCGAATGGCAGCGACTATACGGATCAGGGAGACCACGCTCTGACCGTCGCTGATGTCGATGGCGACGGCAAGGATGAGATCGTCTACGGCTCCTGTGTCATCAATAATGATGGAACCGGCCTTTATTCCACGGGTCTTGGCCACGGCGACGCCATACACGTCGGCGTTTTTGACCCAACCCGGCCGGGCCTGGAATCCTGGCAGGTCCATGAAAACCATCCACTCGCAGACGGCTATGAACTTCACGACGCCGCCACCGGGGCCATCATCTGGGGCGGGCCTACGACAGAAGACGACGGCCGCGGATGTGCCGATAACATCATTCCAGGCACGTTCGGCGCACAGATGTGGTCCTCCGCCAACAACAATCTTTATGACGTCCACGGAAACGTGGTTGGCAGTAAACCAAGTGACGACAATTTCCTAGTCTGGTGGGACGGCGATCTAAGCCGCGAACTGCTTGATGGCAATAGCGGCTCGAATTACGTACCATATATCGACAAGTACGGCAGCGGCACGCACTTGCTGAGCCTCACCGGCACCAGCACAAACAATGGTACTAAAGCCACACCTTCTCTATGCGCCGATATTCTTGGCGACTGGCGAGAAGAAGTTGTTGTGAGAACCACTGACAGCTCGGCCCTGCGGATCTACACCACTATAACTCCAGAGAATACAGATACCGGTTTTCGCCTCTACACTCTGATGGACGACCTGCAATACCGCGAGTCGATTGCCTGGCAGAACGTGGCCTACAATCAGCCCGCTCATACGAGTTTTTACCTGG
>JBEKSO010000338.1:0-5124 GCA_049516935.1 Thermoguttaceae bacterium | reverse complement strand
AGGATGTGCCGCACCCGCACCCGGCCCGGCTTGTACTTCAACCCGCCGGCGGCCAGGGCCCGGTTGATCTTCTCGTTCATGTCCGGGTGTTCGCTCATCAGATTATCGACCTTGGCAAGGTTCAAATAGCAAGCGGCGCAGGGCGCTACAAGCTGGTCGAACTGCGAATCGACCAGGGCTAAATTCCTGGCGATTACCGAACAGGCGGTCAACTCGTCCTGGGTGAAATACTCGGTTGCCCCGCAACAGTTCCAATCGTCGAGTTCCACCAGTTTAATGCCCAACAAATCGGCGACAGCGCGGACCGATACGTCATAGGCCGCACTGCTGCACTCCAGCGAACAACCGGGAAAATAGGCGTATTTCATTATAGTGGAAAGTGGTTAGTGGTTAGTGGTTAGTTTTGTTAAGCCGCGACCCGAAGGGGAGCGCGATTGTTTTTCAGTTTTCAGTTTTCAGTATGTAAATCAGCGATAGGTAAAAAAGTGGGCGGTGGGCAGTGGATCATGGTTAGTGCGAAACCGCAAGCGGTTTAATTAATTCATCCCTCATCCTTCATCCTTCGCTCTTCGTCCCTATCTCCCTGGCCTTCTTGATGATGGCCTGTAGTTGTTCGAGTTTTTTTATTTTCGTGGGCGTGAGGGCCATTCGTCCGCGGGTAAACATCGACAAACCCATCGGTCCCATCTTGAGCATGGCCAAAGGTTTGTTGAACAAATAAAATCGGCTGGCCAGCCCGAATTCAAAACTCCGCCCGTATTTGTCCAATAAATCGGTGAATGTCTTGGCCAGTGCCGGGGCATCGGTGTCTTTGGCCATCCCCTCGGCGATGGAAATCCGCTTCAGGCTGTAAATAATATCCGTTATGGGGATATTTTGCGGGCAGCGGGTAGTGCAAAAATAACACGACACGCAGGCCCACATCGTATTGGCCGCCAGCACGGCTTGGCGCTGGTCGGCGTTGATAAGCGCAAACAACGTCCGGGGGGTATACTGCATATCGGCGCCGCTAGGGCACGATCCGCCGCAACTGCCGCATTGCAGGCAGTGCAATAATCGCTCTCCGCCAGGCGTGGCCTCGATAACCTGTGCCAGAAATGAACCTTCTTTGACCGCCGTTGCGTGTGCCATTAACGTCCTCCACTCACTGAATAGTGTAATAAATATACTGAGAGATACATGCCCTGTGAAAAATCCCTTGTGTATATTACGTATATTACCAAAACAATCCATTCCAACTACGAATATGTTGGATCGGACCTTCAACAGCAACATTTATGCCGACAAGCCATATCGTCAATTAAAAGGAAGGAAATGTCTATGGGCTGCAAGAATAAAGGTTAATAATGGAACGGATTTATATATATGGATATTCGAGAATCCCACGGAAATCCGCCAGCGCTCGCGGAAATCCGTAAATAATCATCTTTAAGGACCACAAACCTAATATTGAGCGTCGGAGTCGTGGAAATTGGGCACTCTAACAGAAACTTTCTATTGAGTCTCAGCAACAGAATGTGCCTATGCAAATGGCAGATCAAGCCAAGCCCACGGATTGCAGGCCGTGGGCTTTACAACTTTACTTATCTGAGACTCAATAGACCGCCGTTAATACGCTGCGGGAAGTTAATAAATCAGTAATGTTCAGACTTAATCGATACTCGAGAAAGTATCCCTATTTATTTATTCCGGCTTATGTGGAAATATTTCCATATCGAATGCCGCAAAGCCCATAATCCCATCCATACGTTTGATTGAACATCTAGCCCGGCATGGTCAGTAATCATCGACATAACCGCAATTTTCCCGAGAAAAAGGGCATTTCAAGAAAATAGAAACGCCCGGTCAGCCGTGCCGGGCGTTCCTTTCTCGTCGTAGCTGCTTCGGTCTGCCGAAGAGGTTGTTAGCGCGGTTAACTAACCGCTGGTCGGCTATCTCTTCTTCTTTTTGGCAACCTTTTTCTTGGCCTTCTTGGCTACCTTTTTCGCCGGTTTCTTAGCAACCTTCTTCTTAGCCTTTTTCTTGGCCACCTCACGTCCTCCTAATTCGGACCGGGCGATTGCCTTGTCGCCCCCGGGCTGGGGCCGAAGTACGACCGGCTCATCGCCACAGAAACAAGACAACGAACTTCATCGACATCCTGTCCGCGATGCTCCGAGCATCGAAACAAGCCGTCGTTCGTTTCTTACATCAATTTGAAATCCTTTTCCGTTTGAGAAATTTCAAATTCATCAGGTCGATCAACAACCTGACTCTACATGATGTTATCTATTTCCAAAATTATTTCAAGTACAATTTTTGCAATTGTGCAAAAATTTTTCTCATTTTTTTCGCCGAGTCCCCGCGCCGATACTCATGCAAGGGTCGAACAACGCACCTCTTGCGACAAATTTATCGATGCCGCTTGCCAGCTCGCCGCCCGGATCGTCCGCCTCGCACGGCAATCGCAGTCACGCGCTTTCCGCAAGACATTTTCAAGCGGCGTTATCATAGTCCGAACATATTTTCGGCTCTTATTTCCATCGACCAATGTTGCCGGATTGACAAAAACAACAGTGTAAAACCGGCATGAATTTCTTATTCGAATCCGCCCGGTTGAAATATTCCAGATTAAGTTTTGCGCATGTCCTTAACATTAAGCACCATAACAACTTACGATATCCGTTCCCGATTCTTTTTCCTGCCTTAAATCGCCACCGGATCGGTAAAATCATCGCCGTTTCGCAGCGCTCGCTCGCGCACAACCTCACGCTTTCAGCATATTAAAATTCTTTGGAAATAATTTTATCGATCTCATCATCAATCAGCGCCGTTTAATACTTATGCCAACTCTATTCAGACGTCGATTCGTCTATTAAACGCGCCGCCAAATTAAAAAATATGATGCATAAGAGGCACTCAAACTTTAAAAATCCGATCTTGTCGGTTCCCCAAATCAAACGGCCGGCACATCGAAAAAAATAATAAAATATTTTTTAAAAAAATGAAAAATATTTCCCAAAATTGACCTAAAAGGACATTTTAGAGGTGCAACCTGCCGCCTGAGCACATCCGCAACCAAGAATTTCCGCCACATCGATGATTTTAATCTCACGAACATCGTCATCCCGCAGCCCTTTGAAAATGCAATTTGAGTATTTCATGGAGACTCAAAAGGCGATGTTGCATAGTCTTCTATGGTTATCTTAAAATCACTCGGTAAATACGCGCTAACGATCAATTACCAGTAATTTTGCCCTATTCAGCAGGAAATTCAGCCCGAAAAAAGCCTATGCACGATATTTTTTTCTGATCGGCACAATTTTTTCTTCAACAGTCCGCCAACCACTTACGGAAGAAACGGTCTCCTTTTTATTCAAATGCAACACCCAGGGGATGTTTTTTTGTCGATTACCAACTGCTCAGCGGCAAAAACTTCCCAGCCGGCTCTCCGAGAAAATGAAATATCGCTTTCATCCAAAAAATCTACCATCTTTTTCGTTCCAAGATGTTTGGCCTGAGTTCCTAAATGCAAAATGTAAAAGCAAAAACCTTTGCCCTGTTTAACAAAACTCACTAAATTATCACGAATTGCCTTTAAGAGCCTGCCGATCTATTGATATTGAAACTCTGAGTTCGATTGACTTCCTATTTTCTGCTTGTTGCAACTTATTGATGTTTGCTTAGATAATGATCCGACAAGACAACCTTTTTGTTGTAATTTCCGGCCTCCCGTTGGTCGGCATCGGTTCATTCGCCATGCAAACGTCAATAAGAAATTATTTCAAGGAATTCTGAAATTGCACAACACAAAAAATCAGCCCCGGATGATCGCTTCCGAAGCTATTGAGTCTCGGAAAAACAATGTCGCATGAAAAGTCAGAGTCGGGGCGTGTAGCCCCGGTAGTTCCGGGCCGACACGGCCCGGCTCTGATAACCCGGCTCTGATAACCCGGCTCTGATAACCCGGCTCTGATGGTACAGTGCGGGGCAAAACGGTGGAGTTCTAAAGGGGATAAATACCGCATCGGCTCGGCAGTACATCAATGCTGCCCCGCCTTGTATATCAGGAGAAGTTGCGTTACCTTGGGCTGAGTGCTTTTCGGAAAAATCCGGAGAAAACCGCGATGAACACGTCATCAGAACCCTTGCCGCCCCAAGCGGTTCTGAAGCCGCCGTTAGCCGTTGTCCGGCCCTCCGGCCCGGCGGCAAAATTGCTGGTCGGCTTGGCGGCGTTCGTCCTGGTGGCGGTTTCAATTGCCGGATATTTCTACCATCGATTTCAGATGGCAGCGATTGCCGCCGAGCATCTGCGGCTTATGGTGACGGGTCCCTCGACTTTGCAGGCCGGCGCGGCTGCCCAGTTCGAGATCCGCACGTCCGAGGTCACAGCAGCGGCCGTATCCGTCCCTGTTGAAGTCGATCTCTTATCCCCCGATGGAAAGATTCTATTTGGACGCAAGGAGTCTACCGATCAGCAAGGGCGCTTGCAGGTTTCCATTCCGGCCGACATGTCCCTGCCGACCGACGTCACGCTGAAGGTCGCAGCCCAGCATCGCGGCAGCCGCGAGCAGATGTCCGCTCCCTTGGCGGTCTATCCCGCCCTACTGGCCACTCAAATATCGCTCGATAAACCCTTGTATCAGCCGGGCGAAACCATTTTTTATCGCTCGCTGAGCCTATCGCGTTTCGGCCTGGCCGTCGATCGGGAAATTCCCATCCATTATGAAATCCTCGACCCCGCCGGCATCGTATTACCTAATTCCCGGACCGATGGCACGACCGACCACGGCGTAGGCAACGGCGCATATAACATCCCGGATGACCTGCCCGGCGGTCAATACAGTATCCTGGTTCGCAGTTTGGACGAATCTTTCCCCGAGGAAAAACGAAAATTTCTCATCCGCCGTTACCGGCCCCCGCGATTGAAAAAAGAATTGGTATTCCAGAGCGACAGTTACACTCCCGGCGAAACGGTTCAAGCCGATTTTTCCCTTAATCGATCGGAAGGCGGGCTCGCGCCCGCCGCGAAACTGCATGTTTCGGCCACTGTCGACGGCCAAACAGTGCTGGAAAAGGACGCCCAGCCCGACAAGGCCGGCAAGTTCCGCATCGAATTGAAATTGCCCGAAAAAATCACCCGCG
>JBEKSO010000337.1:0-5135 GCA_049516935.1 Thermoguttaceae bacterium | reverse complement strand
GTCCCCCTGGGCAGCCATTGCTGGCGGAGGAAATGGAACCGGGCAATCTCGGCCGCGCGGGTTTCGTCTTCATACACCAGAACATCGTCGCCCAGCGACGCCGCCGGCCAGAACCCGTACACGCCCCGGGCATGTAGCCAGCGGTGCTTGATAATTTCATCCAAGAGTTTTTTGCCGTCGGCGTAAAGTTTTTGGGCCTCTTCGCCGTGCTGGGGATGATCGAGAATATCGGGAAACTTTCCCCGCAGTTCCCAGGCCCAGAAAAATGGCTGCCAGTCGATGTAGCCTGCCAGTTCTTCCAGAGAATAATCGGCAAACACTCGGGCGCCGATAAACGACGGCTTTGGAATTTCGATCGCGGCCCAATCGGTTTTGAACCGGCCGGCAAGGGCTTCGCGGTATGGCACGAGCTTGGTTTCGGCGCGGGATTTGAAAGCCGTCACCATTTGGGCCTGGTATGCGCGGTTTTCAGCGTCAAGCGTTTTGCGTTTTTGCGGATCCATCAGCCGCTCGACCGCCGGTACGCTCCGCGAGGCGTCTTTCACGTGCAGCACCTCGTGCCGGTATGCCGGGGCAATCTTCACGGCCGTGTGTTTTGGGCTGGTAGTTGCGCCGCCAATTAAAAGCGGGATGCTCATGCCGGTGCGGTCCATCTCCCGGGCCACGTGGACCATTTCCTCGAGGCTGGGCGTGATCAGCCCGCTAAGGCCGATCATATCGGCGTGATTTTCCTGGGCGGTTTGCAGGATTTTTTCACAGGGGACCATTACGCCCAGGTCGATCACCTTGTAGTTGTTGCATCCCAGCACGATGCCCACGATATTCTTGCCGATATCGTGCACGTCGCCCTTGACGGTGGCCATGACAATGGTGCCGCGGGCGGAGATTGAATCTCCCCTCTCCATTTGGGAGAGGGGCCGGGGGTGAGGGATGAAAGATGAGGGATGAGTGCCGGGTGTTAAATCCTGAACCCCGAACCCTGAACCCTGAACCCCATTATTCTTCTGCCCACCGTCCACCGCCCACTGCCCGCTTTCACTCTTGCCGGCCGCCGCCTTTTTCTCGGCATCCATAAACGGCATCAAATAGGCCACTGCCTTTTTCATTACCCGGGCGCTTTTTACCACCTGGGGCAGAAACATCTTTCCGTCGCCGAACAGGTCGCCCACGACTTGCATCCCTGCCATCAACGGGCCTTCGATTATCGCCAGGCAACCGGGATATTTGCCGCGGGCTTCTTCCGCATCGGCCTCGATAAACTCAATTATGCCCTGGATCAAGGCGTGTTTCAGGCGCTCGTCGACGGGCGCGTCGCGCCAGGCCAGATCGGTTTTCGCATCGCGTGCGTCCTTGCCCGAAAGCGTAGCGCCCAACGCGATCAGCCGCTCGGTGGCGTCAGTACGTCGGTCGAAGATCACGTCTTCCACGTGCTGAAGCAGGGCCGGCTCGATTTCTTCGTATATGGCCAATTGCCCGGCATTGACTATGCCCATGTCCAGCCCGGCCTGTATGGCGTGATACAAAAACGCCGCGTTGATGGCCTCCCGTACGGTGTCGTTGCCGCGAAAGGCGAAGGACACGTTGCTTATGCCGCCGGAGATTTTCACGTCGGGCAGCAGTTCTTTGATCCTGCGCGCAGCCTCGATAAAGTTCATCGCGTATCGGGCGTGCTCCTCCATGCCGGTGCCGATGGCCAACACGTTCGGATCGAAGATGATATCCGTCGGCGGCATGCCGACCTTTTCCGTCAGCAGGTGATACGCCCGGCGGGCAATGCGGACCTTGTCGTCCACGGTAACGGCCTGGCCCTGCTCATCGAACATCATTACCACGCAGGCCGCGCCGTAGCGCCGCACCAGCCGGGCATGCTTGAGGAATTCCTCCTCGCCTTCCTTCAGGCTGATGGAATTAACGATCGGCTTGCCTTGCACGCATTTCAATCCGGCCTCGATAACGGCCCAGTTCGAACTGTCGATCATCACCGGCAGGCGGGCGATGTCCGGCTCGGCCGCGATGAGATTGAGAAATTTTGCCATAACGGCCGGGCCGTCCAAAAGGCCCTCGTCCATGTTGACGTCGATAATGTTTGCCCCGCCCTCGACCTGATGCCGGGCGATGGATACAGCCTCGGACAGGTTGCCGTCGCGGACCAACCGGGCGAACTTTCGCGAGCCGGAAACATTCGTCCGCTCGCCGATCATTGTAAATGTGCTGTCCGGCCGGATTGCATACGGCTCCAGCCCGCTGTAACGAGAATATGGCTGCGGCTGAGGCGGGCGACGCACTTGAGCGCCACCGGCTTTGCCAGTGCCACCCCTTTCTCGCGGCGGCTTGCCGGCCATCGCTTGGGCAATAGCACGGATGTGCGCGGGCGTGGTGCCGCAGCATCCGCCCACGATGTTCAACCAGCCGTTGGCGGCGAACTCGCCCAGGATTTTGGCCATTTGCTCCGGCGTCTCGTCATAACCGCCCAGTTCGTTGGGCAGTCCGGCGTTGGGATGGCAACTGGTCCACAGCGGGCATAAATTCGATAGTTCCTCGACATACGGGCGCATCAACTCGGGTCCCAACGCGCAGTTTATGCCCACGCTGAACAGATCGGCGTGGCCGATGGAAATTAGAAAGGCCTCGAGCGTCTGACCGGAAAGAGTGCGCCCGCTGCGGTCGGTGATGGTTACCGAGGCCATTACCGGCAGGCGGATTATATGTTCCTCGAAATATTTTTCGATGGCGAACAGGCAGGCTTTCAAATTTAGCGTGTCGAATGTAGTCTCGGGCAGAAGTATATCCACGCCGGCTTCGACCAGCGCCGCCGCCTGCTCGTAATAAGCCGCCATGAGTTGATCGAATGTCACGGCCCGATAGCCCGGATCGTTTACATCCGGCGACATTGAAGCCGTGCGGTTTGTCGGGCCGATGGACCCGGCGATAAACAGGCCCTGCGTGCGTCCCCTCTCCCTTTGGGAGAGGGCAGGGTGAGGGCCGGAGGGATGTGATGAGGGATGAGTGCCGGGGGCCGAGTGCTGAGTGCTGATTGCTGAATGCTGAATTGCTTTTTTCGCGCAGGCTACTGCCGCGGCGTTGATTTCTCGCACCCGATCGACCAGGCCGTAATCGGCCATGGAGATGGCGTTGGCGTTAAAGGTGTTGGTGGAGATGATATCCGCGCCTGCTTCGATGAACGCCCGATGGATGGCGGTAATCGACTCCGGCTGTGTAACCGAGAGCAGATCGTTGCAGCCCTTTAGATCCCGCGGATGATTGGCAAACTGTTGTCCCCGAAATTCCGCCTCGCCGAAACCCAGTTGCTGAATCATCGTGCCCATCGCCCCGTCTAGGATCGCGATCCGCCGGGCAACGAGGTTGTGGAGATTTTCAATAATATTCGATTGCACTTCGGACATAGCGAATCTCTTATCCTTTATCTCTCATCCCTTTCCAATACCGCCAGACAACGGCTAATAAAAGTATAGGGCCGTAGAAAAGTGCTTCAACCAGGCAAATATAAAAGGTGTCGGCATTCAGCGGCGGGGACACGCTCGACCACGTGCGGAACCAAGGCATGGGCAAGGCCAGCCGGGCGGGGCTAAAAGGCCAAAAAATAGCAATCCCCAGCCCATGATTATAAAAAGAGTCCAAAAGAAGATGACTTAACCAGGCCGCTGCACCGCCAATAATCACCGGCCACGAAGCGATCGTCCTGGTCGCTTTTTTAAAGAGCATCAACAAAGAGGCAATAACAACTATCAAAGCAAAATTCACAAACACGCTATGACTGATTTTGTAGTTGGAATGTCCCCAGCCGGGCAAGGGCCAATCGGGCAAATTGGCGATGGCAATAAACGCACAAAGAAACGCCGAGCTTGCCAAACGGCTTTTATACCGCGGCATGACGACCACACCCACGGCCGCGCCAACCAAACTGTGTCCGACTGGTGTCATAAAGATAAGTATTCAGGCTTCAGGTAATGGTGGGGCATTCTGAGCAAAACGAAGAATGTACCAAGCTATCGGCTGTCAGCAGTCAGCCTACAGCCAATTACTACAATTCTATAACCAAAAGTCTGAAATCTCCATCCTAAACTCGACCATTGAGGTATATTGACTCACTCTGACTTATTTATTAGAATGATTTGGTCATTTCGAAAAATTCTTTTTAAACTGCACAAATTTCTTACACTGACAACTTTCGACTAGGGAGGGCTTGTCATGGCGGGTAAACAACTCAAAATTTCGGTATTTATGACGGCGACAATCCTGCTTCTGAGTTCGTCCGTCACTAAAGCGACAGATCGTTACTGGAATGTCTCTTCCGACAATTGGTCAACGGCTGCCAATTGGTTACCGTTACCAGGGACCGAGCCTACCAGTTCAGACGACGCATATATCTTCAACGGCGGAACGGCCAATGTAACCCTGCAAGGAGAAGTCTGTAATTACCTCCATCTGGGAAACTTTGGCATGATCGAAATGACCGGAGGCAGTTTCACGGCAAGTTATAGTGAATATGTTGGCACCGGGGGCACGGGAACCTTCAATCACTCGGCTGGAACCAACACAGTCTCCGAAATACTCTTCCTGGGAAATGATACGGACGACAACGGAACGTACAATCTGAGCGGTACGGGACTGTTAAATACTTCCAACGAAGTCATTGGCGACTGGGGAACTGGAACCTTCAATCACTCGGCTGGAATAAATAAAGTCTCCGGCTCCTATCTAGTTCTTGGGAATAATTATGGCGCCAGTGGAACGTATAATCTGAGCAGTACGGGGCAACTAGACACGCCCAATGAGAATATTGGCAGCTCGGGGACGGGAACCTTCACTCAATCCGGCGGAACCAATACAATCTCCAATATACTCAATATAGGATTTCTTTCTGGAGCCAAAGGGACATACAATCACTCGGCTGGATCAAACACAGTTTCCAATATAGTTTTTCTGGGATTCGAGATGGGCAGTGACGGAACATACAATTTGAACGGTACAGGGGTACTAAATACGCCCCACGTGGAAATTGGCGCCTCGGGTACGGGCACATTCAATCACTCAGGTGGAACCAACACAATCTCCGATGTACTATTCCTGGGAACCGAGATGGGGGGCAACGGAACATATAATTTGAGCGATAC
>JBEKSO010000336.1:0-5138 GCA_049516935.1 Thermoguttaceae bacterium | reverse complement strand
GCGCGGATTACTTCATACAATGGCCCGGCCTGTTGTTTGACGAACGGCGTGCGGCTGAGCCCATAGCCGTGTTCGCCGGTTATCGAGCCGCCGACGTCCATCACTTCCCGATAAAGTTCTTCGGCAAGACGGCGCATGCGCTTCACGTCTTCGGCATTGGACAGATCGAGAAAGGGACGAATGTACAATTCACCGTGACCGGCATGGGCCAGCAATGAGGCCGTTATCTGTTGCCTCTTCAGTACATTCTGAACCCGCAGGAGGAAATCGGGTAAAATCTCCGGTGGAACGGCTATGTCGTCGGCCACGGGCACGGCCCGGGTATGGCCTCTCATCCGGTATATAGAAGGCTGAACGCGATCGACCAGATGCCAAAACAATTCCAATTCGTCCGGCTCGAAGGCCTGCCGCACCGCGTAAGCCAGGCGTTTGGTCTGCGTGAGATAGGCGGCCATCTCGTGCATTTGCGTGCTCAATTCGGCGGGATCGGCGGCTTCTTGTTCCACCAGCAGCAAGGCCTCGGTGTCGGCCGGGATCAACAAATCGAAACGCACTTCGGCTTCCCGCGCCAGGCTGAGGTGGCGGCGGTCCATCAACTCGCAGGCATTGGGTTTCCAGGGGAGAATTTCCCGCACCGCGCGAGATGCCTTGTCCAGGCTGTCGAACAACAGCAAAGTCGTGCCGCGCCGGCCGGGAATGGGCTGCGTGGCTATTGTGGCTTCGGTGATTATTGCCAGCGTTCCTTCCGAGCCGCACAACAGCCGGGCGACGTCGAGATAATCCTCGCCCAATACGCCGTCAAGGTTGTACCCGCAGCGGTTGATGGGACTTTTCAAGCGGTGGGAACGGATCAGATCGGCATTATCTTTCAGCACCGCGGCCAGGCGGTTAACCAGATCCCTTTTGCGCGGAATGGTGCTGGCGCTGACGCCGTCCGAAAGCGGCTCACGGCCGAGCTCGAGAATTTCGCCGTCGGACAGGACCGCTTGAAGGCTGGTGATGTAATTGCGGACCGGGCCGTATTTCAACCAGCGGCTGCCGGCTGTGTCCAGGGCGATGACGCTGCCCATGGTCGTAACCGCGGCTTTAGCCGGATCGGGGCCGATGATCCGACCCAGCGGCCGCAACTGGGCATTGAGGCGCTCCAGCACCACGCCGGCTTGCACGCGGACTTTTTCCGCATCGATGCGAATGACGTGACGGAGATTCTTGGAAAGGTCCACGATTATTCCGGGGCCCAGCGATTCGCCCGCCGACGCCGTGCCCGCGCCTCGGGCGTGAACCGATAACTTATGGTCGCGAGCGTAGCGCACGCAGACCGAAACGTCGGCTGCGCGGGTTGGCCGGACCACGGCCAGGGGGCGAATTTCGTATATGCTCGCGTCGCTGGCGTGGAGTTGCCGGAAAAAATCCCCGCACAGGACCTCTCCCGCCACCAGACCCCGCAGATCGTCCTGAATCCGTTCGCGCTGTTGGCCGTGTGGGACCATAAATTTGTACGCCTAATGTTAGCGCCGATTGCCGTAAATCAATGTCATCAGTTCCGCGCGCGTGGACGATTTGTTGCGGAAACATCCTTTCATCGCCGACGTGACGCAGACCGAGCCGGGTTTCCGCACTCCGCGAATTGTCATGCAGGTGTGCACGGCCTCGATGATCACCGCCACGCCCTTGGCGTGCAATTCCTCTTCCAGGATTTGGGCGATTTGTTCGGTCATCCGCTCCTGGACCTGGGGGCGGCGGGCGACTTCGTCCACGACCCTGGCCAGCTTGCTCAAACCGACCACGCGCTTAAGCGGCAAATATGCCACGTGGGCGGCGCCCATGAAGGGAAGCATGTGGTGCTCGCACATGCTGTTGAAGCTGATGTCGCGGACCAGGATCACTTCGTCGCAGATCTCGCTGAAGAATTTTTTTAAATGTTGGCGGGGATCGACGTGCAGCCCCCCGAATAGCTCGGCATACATCCGCGCCACCCGCGCGGGCGTTTCGCGGAGTCCCTCGCGGTCCGGATTTTCTCCCACCGCCGACAGGATCTCCCGCACGGCCCGCTCGATCCGCGCTTGGTCCACGGCTTGAGTGTAAATCTGCGAAGCAACCGGCTCATCCCCCAGTTCACCCTGCAGGCTGCCCTGGGTTATCTCACGCATCTCGGAATTAACGGCCATAATATTTCCTTATTATCTAACACTGAATCCATTTATAGTAAGCGCATAAGGATGATTGGTCAAGATGGGCCAACCAATAAACCACGAGGGCCGCCGACGGGAAGGGCGCCATGCAAAGCCTGGTCGCGGAGCATTGTCGGTTGGCCCTTAGCGTTAATTTGCGCTAAACAGAGGCGGGAATGGGTTGAAGTCCGTGCTATCGCCCTCAAGTTCCTCGGTCGCGGCAGTTAAATATTTCAGGAGTAATTCCGTCCGGCGATAAACGTCGATCTCGGTCAGCAAGGATTGCTTTTTACCCAGGTCTATGTCGAGCATGTAACTTATGATATCGGTCAACATGCCCAGGGAAACGTCCCTATCGGTCAATTGGTCCAACTGTTCCTGGGCTTCGGGTAGAAAAGGAAGAATGTGCAAAAAGGCGTTGCGAAGTTGATCGTGCAACAAATCGTAGTCCTCGATTTCCTGGGACGGATAAAGATCTTCGCGAATTTCCACCCGGGCTTCTCGAAAACGGCGATTCGATTCCATTTCGTAGAGCAACTTAATCCGCCGTAGTCCCAACAATAACACGTTATACGTTCCATCGGCCAGACGGAAATAAGTCGTGATCCGTCCCAAACAAGCAACCGGATAAAGCGGGGGCCGGCCTTCGTAATCCCTTTCCCAGCCGGGGGCCAGCAAGGCCATGGCCACCAGCCGATCGCCGGCTATGGCGTCCTCGAGCATATCGCGATAACGCGCCTCGAATATGTGCAAGGGTTGCATTACATGCGGAAACAACACCAGATTCGGTAACGGGAACAACCGCACCTTTCCCGAAAACTGTTCCACCGTAAATGACAAATCCTCGAATTTAGACATGCTGACTCAACCCATATTCAAAATCTTATCCCGTCTCAGCTATATTATAGTCAGCGCGGATATTGCAGGCCAATTATCTTCTTCCCGGCGCGCCACTTGACAGCACAGGCCCGAAACGGAGAGAATGTCGGTAGCTTATTAAAAAGTCCGACAAAATGGGGACTGGCTCCCGGCTTTTCCATGAAAGCTGCTGAAATAAGGATTACGGCAGGGCGTCTGTCCCCATCTTGTAACATAGGATTAGCCGTTTTTTACCGGTTTTTTCAGCTAAGAATCCTTGCTTATAACCCGATCAAGGTACGATCCATGCCCATTCCCGCTGATACCAAACAATATTCCGCAAAAATAGCCGGGATTCTTCGGGAGTATTATCTCGACGCCAAATGCGAGCTTGATTACCAAACCCCATTGCAGCTATTGATAGCAACGATTCTTTCCGCCCAATGCACCGACGATCGCGTGAATTTGGTCACTAAAAGCCTGTTTCGTAAATATCCCGACGCCGCCGCCTACGCCAATGCCCCGCAAAAAGATCTGGAACGCGAAATTCAGAGCACCGGTTTTTATCATAACAAGGCGAAGAGCATCCAAAGCTGCTGCCAATCCCTCCTGGAGAGGTACGATGGACAGGTGCCGCATGATATCGAAAAAATGATTGAACTGCCCGGCATCGGACGAAAAACGGCAAACGTGGTTTTGGGCACGGCCTTTGGCATCGCTTCTGGAATCGTTGTCGATACGCACGTCACCCGGGTAAGCCAGCGCCTGGGACTGACGCAAGAAAAAAATCCTGAAAAAATCGAACAGGATCTTTTAAGACAGTTTCCCCGCAAAGAATGGATCGCCATAAGCAATCGCATGGTCCACCACGGCCGATATGTTTGCACGGCCCGGAAACCCCAATGCGATTCCTGCCCGCTGGGAGCCATCTGCCCGCGGATCGGCGTCTAAGTATAATCTGTTGCGTCGAGTTTTGAACGTGTTTTGCACGCATGTTTATTGCAAATTGACAATTGCAAATATCAAATTGCAAATTGAACTAAGAAAACGGTTTGAGTTCAACGTAGAACAAAGCTTTTAGTTCTTGTTCAATTTGAAATTTGAAATTTGCATTTTACAATTTGCAATAAGCTTGATTGCGGACAAAGACCGCTATAAAAAAAAGGGCGGGGGAACAATAAAATGCGGAAAGGATGAAGGATGGAAAACCGCTTGCGGTTTCGCCCCGCATATTCTAACCACTATCCACTAACCACTCTCCACTTCTCTTCCCATGGTTCTTTCAGGATACGAAATCCGAAGCCAGCTCGGCAAGAACATCGTTATCGAGCCGTACGACGAGTCGCGGCTGAATCCCAACAGCTATAACTTGTCCCTGCACGACGAACTAATGGTCTACGAGGAACTGATCCTTGACATGCGCAAGGCCAACCGCGTGCGGCGGATGCAGATCCCTCCCGAGGGACTCGTGCTGCATCCCAATCAACTTTATCTGGGACGCACGGTCGAGCGGACCGAAACCCACAATCTGGTGCCGATGATCGAGGGCCGCTCGTCAATCGGGCGCCTGGGTCTTTTCGTGCACGTGACCGCCGGTTTCGGCGACGTGGGCTTTTGCGGCTACTGGACCCTGGAAATGTTCGCCGTGCAGCCGGTGCGCATCTTCGCCGGCGTGGCGATCTGTCAAATCTTCTACCACGACATCCGCGGCGAGTTCAGCGAATACCAAAGCGACAAGTACCAGAACAACACCGATATCCAACCCAGCCTGCTATTCAAAGAACTCTCGCCCGGCTCGGACAAAGACCCGCAAATGAAATTGCCTTTCGGCATGGAACGTTCGCACGGATAAGGCTTTCCAAGCCGTAATGTGGTTGACTCGCCCCCTATATGTTGTAGAATCGTTAATAGAATAAACCATTTTGACGATTTGATGTTTTTTTGGGACAGGGTAGAAGGCTTCGATGAAACCTAAAGTCTATCTGGAAACCACGATTATCAGCTATCTGACCGCTCGGCCGAGCCGTGATCTTGTCATGGCTGCAAACCAGGAAACCACGCATGAGTGGTGGACCGGCTGTAGGGATGGATTCGACCTGTACATATCAC
>JBEKSO010000335.1:0-5142 GCA_049516935.1 Thermoguttaceae bacterium | reverse complement strand
CAACCTCTCCATTGACGACCGCAAACCCGCCATCGCCCTTGACCAGACCCGTCCCACCGCCAAAATCCGCGAAGTCCGCCCGGTGGCGAAAAGCGCTGCGCCGCGGTAAATAATCTCGATTTGAGGAGAATCCGTTTATTTTCTCTCATTTGATTTTTTGGGGGGTACTTGACATGGGTGGGGAATTATGATAGGTTAGTGGTACTATTGGGTTTTATTCATTATGGCACAATCCAGTGAGGCAGTATTAGCACCCAAACGGACATAAAAATCGGTATTTAGTTTCTTGCATTCGGGTGCGTTCTTTAGTTGATCGCTAATAGCGGTTGATTCTATCGGTTCCATTGTTCGGCGTCTTGCTCCTAAGCTGTTTGGCTAGGGGAGAGACACAACATGGATACTGAATGATTTGTCGGCTATTTTGTTTTGTCACACATGTTACACAGGAAGTTTTTCCAATTCTTATTTGATCTGCTTCATCGAGTATTGGGAGAAATAAATTATGGTATCGCGAAAGTTTCTTATTTTTACGGCTTTTTTGGCACTTTCTTCATCGATTGCTTACGGTGCATTATGGCCTGTAAACTATGATACAGGTGTAATGGCCTGGGTGGATAATTCTGGCAATGATTTAAGTGCTGTTAACTTAACTAATAACTCGTTTAGAGTCCGATCAATTCAATATTCTTTGAATGGCACCGGACCTTGGATTGTCGGCAATGCCCAGAATTTCCAACAATGGTTATCTGAAGGTTATAACGATGGCTACTGGACCGGAAAGGGCTATCAAACCTCGTATGGTGCCTCCGATCCTTTGAAGATCACCGGCCTCAATTGGTGCACGGGCCAGGAATATCTCGACATGATCGGGACCACTTTTCATAATATCACCGTTAATCCCGGCGATATTATAGGATCGTACGGTTACTATGGCGACATGAATTTCGATGGCAAGGTCGACCAGGCAGATATAAGTTTATTCAACATGATCTACAATCAATATCCTGGAGATATTGATGGGATCAACGAACTTTTTGGTACGGATTATACAGCAATAGGTTCTATATTGGGCGATTTTAATTACGATGGATATATCGACTATGAAGACTATTCCTTAATTCATAATGTATTGAGTAAAGGGACGCCGCCCTACGGAATTTTAAATCAAGCAATTGAGAACGTACCTGAACCTTCCGTTATTCTTCTTCTAGGCATGGGCGTATTAGGCTGGCTGGGAAATGTCGTCCTGAGGAAGAAAAAAGGGCATGGTTGATGCAAAACTAGCTGCAGTTTAATGTATTACGATGCATTCGCGGCTCGAATTGCCGCGGCGTAATGGTTAGGCAGCGTCCAAAACGCTTTAGTGTCGGAAGATCGTCGTCGCCGGTCACTAGGTCGCCGGCATGGCTGGTTTTGGCTAGTCCCCAAGATGTGTAAATCATCTGTATCTCGTGCCGGACAAATCGACGATATGTCCGGCAGTTTCGTGATGGCCTTCAATTTCGGGCGCCTCGCTCCCGTCAACAGGCCCCCTCAAACCACCTTTTATATGTTTTCCCGATGCCCCTTGACAATAGTATCAATAATGGTATCATTTAATAATGCTCGGCATCGATGGAATTATCGATCAAATGCAACGCAATCCGCAGGGGATTCGGTTTGCCGATTTGTGTCGCGTTTGCGACCATTTTTTTGGACGATCGCGTCAATTCGGGACAAGTCATCGGATCTATAAGACGCCGTGGGAAGGCGATCCGAGGATCAATATCCAGAACGCAAAAGGAATGGCCAAGGCATATCAGGTCCGCCAGCTCCTCAAGACTAGCCCTCACCCTGGCCCTCTCCCAAAGGGAGAGGGGAGGTTGTTTATCGAGAGATTGAAACATGAAAACGAAAAAATGTGACCGCTATACCTATCGCGTAACGTGGTCGGAAGAAGACCAAGAGCACGTGGGACTTTGCGCCGAGTTCCCCAGCTTGAGTTGGCTGGCCTCTTCGCCCGAGGCGGCTTTGCGCGGAATCCGAACTGTCGTGGCCGAGGTCGTTAAAGATATGCAAGCCAAGGGAGAAGCGATTCCCGAGGCCCTTGCTTTGCGTCGTTTCAGCGGAAAATTCATGGTTCGCGTGCCTCCGGAAGTTCATCGGCAGTTGGCCGTCGAAGCCGCGGAAGCCGGCGTAAGTCTCAATCGTCTGGCCAGCGCTAAGTTGTCTTGATTATCGACAACGGACCTGTCCCGTTTATTTTCGGTGCATCCGCGACCAGAATTGGCGCGGGGTGACGATGCGGCAGCGGCCAAAACGTTTTAGGATCAGAAGATCGTCGTCGCCGGTGACCAGGTAGTCGGCCCGGCCTGTTTTGGCTAGTCCCAAGACGTGCAGATCGTCGGCATCGCGGCAGGCGTCGGTGGCAATTGCGGCGGGTTCGAAGTGCGATCCATTTTTACGCAGCAGGCGTTCGATGTCCCTAATGGTCCGCCGGTCCAATTTCACTTTTTTGGCCAGGTTGCGAGAAATCTCGTCCAGCAGGGGTTTGCTCAACAATATTTCGTGGCTGCCCAGACAATGCTCGAAGAGCGATTCGCACAATCCCCGTGCGGCGAAGGCTGCCACAATAACGTTGGCATCCAGCACGATCCTCATGAGATGGCCCGAAAAACGTCTTCGTCGGTCAAGATGCCTTGCGCCTCGGCAAAGGGAAGCGTGCGTTTGCGCAGCGCTCGGAACCGCTCGATGGCCACGTAGCGGCGGATCGATTCCCGCACAAGGTCGCTTACGGGTACGCTCTGCCGGGAACTGATCTCCTGCAAATCGGCCCGCAGTTCCTCGGGTATTCGGATGGTTAAGGTGTTCATGTTCATGTAATACATTGTAGCACGCCGGCGGGGATGGTCAAGAGAATTTTATGGTAACGCGGTTGGCTTGTTGTTCTATCGTGGACGTCTGCAAGGATGGAAGATAGATTTGAGACAGAGTTTCCGCACCGTCACCTATTGCCGCGGTGGTCGACGCCAGTCATCCTACTGGCCGCACAGTCCCCCGTCAACAAGCTCCCTCTAACCACCAGCCGCTCGATATGGCCGCCAGTATGTCTTACCGGGAGTTGACGAGAGTGGATTATGGGGGTAAACTTATACATGCAGTTAGTGCACAGAGAAAGGACGTATTTTTATGGCCACCGCTCCTCTCACCATTCAAGTTAGCGAAGAAGCGGCAAGGGCCTTTAAGCAAGTCTCGCCGGAAGATCAGCGTAAAATCCAATTGCTGCTCGATCTTCGCTTGCGAGACCTGACCATTTCGCCTCTTCCGCGAAAATCTCTTCAGGCTGTCATGGACGAGATCGGCAAAAACGCCGCCGCGCGCGGGCTTACTCCGGCCGGTTTGGAGTCGCTGCTGAATGACGACTGACTTGCGAGTGGTGTTTGACACCAACGTCGTTGTTAGCGCCCTGCTTTTGCCGCTTTCAATTCCACGTCAGGCGCTAGATCATGCCATGCGACAAGGCCGCCCGATGATTTCCGCTGCCACGATAACTGAACTGGACGCGGTGATTCACCTTCCGAAATTCGACAAATATTTCTCCGAAGAGGAACGTATCGAGTTTTTGACAACACTCGTGCATGAAGCGGAATTGGTGAATGTCGTGGAAACGGCGACCGACTGTCGAGACCCGCGGGACAACAAGTTTTTGGAATTGGCCATTGCAGGCCGGGCCACGCATATCGTCACCGGAGATTCAGACCTCCTCGTTCTTCATCCATTTCGCGGAATTATCGTGGTTTCGCCGAGCACGTTCCTTAAGTTGGTGTAAGATGTTTCGATCACTCCACGCCAAGCTTGGGCATGGCACCTGAGGTTTAGCGAGGCCACCCGGCCCTCACCCTAACCCTCTCCCGACCACTAACGTGGTGCCCGGCGAGGGGACTTTTGGGATAGAGACTAAGTTTCACATGAGCGACCAGCAGCGGACCGAGGCCTCGATGTTGCTGGTGATTTTTTTCAGTCCGCCGGACTGGGTGGCCATAATTCGGGCTTGGGCGATGGCGGAATCGCGCAATTGAGCCACTAGGTTATCGACCGAGGCTCGATTTCCGTCATTGTCGATCGGTTGTGATGCGCCGTCGCATGCCCCGTCCAAGACTTCCTCAAAGCGGGAAATATAATGTGTGTAATTAAAGTGATCGGCGTAACGGCGGCTGCCGTTTAGCCCCATGAGCACCCGCTTGGATGGAGACTCGATGAGTTCGATGATCGCCTGGGACAACAAGGCCGGATTTTTCACGGGCACGAGCCGGCCGGTCACGCCGTCGACGACCATTTCTTCGCACCCGCCGCTTCGGGTTGCAACCACCGGGATGCCCGTAGCCATGGCCTCCAGCACCGCCAGCGGCAGAGGATCGGCCAATGAAGGCAGGACCAGCATATCCGAGGCCGAGAGGATGCGCGGGACGTCGTTTCGATTACCCAGGATGCGGAACGAATCGCCCATACCGTACTTGTCGATTTGGGCGATTGCCTCGCGTCCTTTTCCCCCTTCCGGACCCGCCATGACGAATATGGCTTTGGGAAACCGCTGAAGCACAAACCGCGCGCTCTCCACGAAATCCAGAACGCCCTTGCGCTCCGATAAAATGCCCACGAAAGTGACCACTGGAATATGCTGAGGAAGATCGAACACTGTTTTTTTGGGTTGATCCAAGTTAGCAGGCTTGATATCCGGCAACCCGGTGTGCACAACACTGAGTTTCTCTTTTTTCACATAAGGATCGAATTGCCTTTTTACGGCCTCGGAGACCGCGACAAAATGCGACGACAGGCCGTCCATAATCCGGTAAAGGCGCTGAAGCGGCATAAACGAACGGAGCACGGGATCATCCGTGAGCATTTCGAGCACGTGCCAGACGTGAGGAATGCCGCAATATCGCGAAGCCAAGGCCCCTTCGGCAAAAGCGATGGTATTGCTAACTACGAGGTCGAATCGTTCTTTTTTCATCAAGTGAACGATTTTGGCCACGCGTTGGGTCAATCCATCGGCGAAAGCCCGATAGCGGGGCCAACGTCCAACCCACCAACGAATCGGCGATAGATGCACGGGGATGCGCAGTTCTTCGATGAGTTTGCGCAGGTTTCGCTGATGCAAACGAT
>JBEKSO010000334.1:0-5153 GCA_049516935.1 Thermoguttaceae bacterium | reverse complement strand
CTGAAATTGCCCATCTCCTTCAGCGGATTGCTGGCGATACTGTCTTCCGACACGCCTATTTCCTTCATCAATCCGGCGAAATTATAATGCGGAATTACCACGCCGATCGACCCGGTCCAGGTCGTCGGTTCGGCAAAGATCGTATCGGGCGTATCGCCCACGGCCATCGAGGCGTAATAGCCCCCGCTGGCCGCGATTCCGCCCATGCTCACCACTATGGGTATGTTGGTCTGTTTGGTCAGCTCGCAGAGATGGTGATACATGTAGTCGCTGCCGGACATCGTGCCGCCGGGCGAATTCACCCGCACCACCAATGCCTTCAAATGCCCGTCCTTGGCGTCTTTCAAGGCGTGATCGATTTCCCGCTTGAAAAAGCCGTCGCCGGAAATAATCACGCCGTCGATGGTAAGAATCGCCACTTTGTCGGTCGCATAATTTTGATGGGAATAAAATCTCTCTTGCACCCGGCCCTCTTCATCCATGGAACCGAACCAGACCATTCCCAATAAAGAGAGAAATAGGAAATTCAATACCAGCGATCCAATGAAAATCAGCACAAAAAAAGCGGAAATAATCCGTGAAAATATGGAACGCCGCCGCGGTTGATAGCCAATAGGCGGAGGTTGAATAACCGTAGCCATAACAGGTTGTCCTAAACTACCTTCAGGATGGGGTGAGGTTTCCATTTTTTAGCTCCTTTTATAAATCGGGATGTGCTATTGTACCCCGCTTTCGTGCCTTGACAATAACGGCCGCCGAACACAAAGCCCCTGGTGTTGCCATAAAGAGCTATCCGACGGTAAGCTAGTGTTCCAACCACAAGCCCATACTTAACGACCGACTTAATAGCCGGCGGTCAACGACCGCCGGTATGAGCTGCGTTTTTTCCGAGATGCGATGTGAAAGGAGCTAAGAGTGTTTGTTGCCGCCACTAGCCGATGTTTTCCCGAAATGCCCTTGGATGCAGCCTTGATGCAACTCGCCGATCTGGAGTACACCTGCGTGGAACTCATGATCCACGAGACCGGCGGACATATGCAGCCCTCCGCCGTGCTGGACGATCCCGAACGAGCCCTAACACTCTGCCGCCAAACCCATCGCTTGACTCCCATTGCCTTCAGCATCGACATCGAAGCCCCGGAATCCCTGTACTACCGCCAGTTTGCCGCCTGCTCGAAGTTGGCCAAGGCGGTTAAAGTCGTGACCCTTACCGTCCGTTCGGCCGAGTTGGGCACGCCCTTTAACGCCGAAGTCGAACGGCTCCGCGAATTGACGGCCATCGCCTCGCGGGACGGCATTCGCATCGGACTCTTGACCGAGGGCGGACGCATGACCCAGGATCCCGATACGGCCATCGTGCTCTGCGACAACGTCAAAGGCCTGGGTATCACCCTCGATCCCAGCCATTATGTCTACGGCCCCCACGCCCGGGAGAATTACGAACACATTATGAAATACGTTTACCACGTCCGGCTCCGCGACACCAACAAAAACAGCTTGCAGGTCCGCGTCGGCCAAGGCGAGCTGGAATACGGCCGCCTGGTAAACCAACTCCACAAAGTTCGCTACGATCGGGCCCTGTGCGTCGACATCGCCCCCCTGCCCGACGTCGATCATCTCGCCGAAATGCGCAAAATGCGCCTCCTCCTGGAAAGCCTGCTCTAACATAAAGCCGCGACCATTCTCTGCTTAGCCGCGATACCCGTTCTTTGTTTAGCCGCGACCCGTAGGGGAGCGTCCCTGTTTCCCACGCTCCGCGTGGGAACCGTAACTAAATTCGTCCTTCATCCCTCATCCTTCATCCCTCATCCTTCAAAACTTCCCCCGCACAGCCTCGCCCCCGTTTCGGGAAAACAAACCTCTTAGCACTTCCGGATCTATCGCGGCGGAAAGCGTTCGTATCGATCCGTCGGCAAAACCGGCCAGAATAACGTTCGGATGCAATCCGGCCAGGCCCTTCATCGGATTTTGATCGTCGATCTCGAAATCGTCCGGCTTGGTCCAGATCACGGCCTTTTCGTCCGACGCCTCGACAATGGCTATCGTAAAAGCCGTGCCGTCCGTGATGTCCTGAACGCGAACGCCATCCTTGCCGGGAAACATCGTGTTTTCGCCGCGCACCGTAAGATAATTGGTTTTTCCCGCGCCCGCATTGCAGTTGGGGCTCCTGTATTCCGCAGGCATTTTGGCGATAAGTTTTTTATTGTTCTCGCTGTCCCAGGGCTCATCCAGATGAAATTGGTTATATAATTCTCCCTGTTCAATCATCGGCAGAATGAGCACCCGCCAACTCAAAAGTGGTTTGCCCTCCTTGTCGGCCTTAAATGCAGGTGGAAATCTCTTGTTCGCATCGTGATAATTGTGCATCGCAAGCATGATCTGCTTCATGTTGTTTATCGACTCCGCCCGCCGGGCCGCCTCGCGCCCGGCTTGAACCCCAGGCAACAGAAATCCCAGAAGCATCGGAGTCGAGTTTGTGATGCCCGGTATTGGGGTCCGCTCGGTAATCTCGATGCCCAATTTCGTGCGCCGCACGGATGATACCAGGGGAGTCAAGTGTCCCCGGATAATTTCCTTCGGTGGCAGCTTGCTCATATCCACTTGTATTCCTCGTTGGAGCAATGCCATGGACGCCAGAGGCAGAGCTGCGTAAAGGTTATCGCATGCCTGCTGCGCATTGCAATAAGCAAGGGCCACAGGCGCCTCGCCGCCGCTAAAGAGATTTACAATATCAGGCGATTTAGCCAAAGGATCTCCTTTTTGCGAATGTGACATATAGTCCTGGACGCCTTGCTGAGATGCGCCAACTATGAGTTCTTTATCCGTCAAACAAAAAGTCGGTTGAACAGGCGGCATGCCCGGCTGCTGGACGGTAAGAGTGTATGCTTCTTTACCTGATATATTAGTATGTTCGAACTTCATGGGAATAGGGCTGCGTTGGGCCACCGCTTGTAATTGCACTTCTACGATCTGCATTATTTTTGAAAAAGTTTTGGCAGCGGCTTGCGAGTCTTTAACCTGTAGCACTACCATCACTTCCGGCGCTCCACCTGCTCCTGTCGAGGAATAGAAACTCAATGTATCGCCAAAAGACGCCAGAATTTCCTCGCGAAGTTTCAGCCCTAATTGCGATTCCATGAAGTTTATGCCGTTTTGCATTTGCACGGCCGCTTGGGGATCAGTTTTTTGCAGCGTTTCCATATATGCGTCGAAAATGCCCGATGGATTGATCTTTACCGCCATCGCGGCCGCGGCGCCGGCGGGAATAAACGCAAAATCGTCGGGCGATAACGGTTTGATCGTCGAGAATCGCATCAGCCCTTGCGGTTCACCGTCCATGGATATGAGCAATTTTCGGACATAGCTGCTTTGATCCAATCCGGCGACCGAGGAGATACTATCGACGTTGCTTAGTCCCAGGGCGTCCATAACGACGCTCCCCTTCGGCCCGGCCATGGGAACAAAAATTTTGACCAGTGCCTTGACGTTTATAAATCCCACCGTCGATACCCGTTCCACCGGCAGATCCTGGCGGATTTTGGCGATCCACTTGGGCGCGTTGCCTCCGGCCCGTTTCAGCAATGCCTCCATCTCCCCCTCGCCCATGGCGGCGAGAAAGAAATTCTTTCTAAACCCCCAGACAATCGAGGCGTTGGGCGCAATCTTGATGCTTTGGAATTTGTCGCCGTTTATATCCCGCGTCTCGATCATTTGCGGCGGCAGTGTTTTTGTAAGCTCCTCCAGCTTGTTTTTGAGCTTCTCCGCATCGTCGCCAATTTTGATGGCCGCCGCCCCGCGGATATTCGGCCCCTCCGGGCCAATCTGAATGTCGGAAACATAAACCGCCATGGGCCGCGTGAGCAGCAGTTTGGCTAAATCCACCACTTCATCGGAGGTTACTCCCGGCGGCAGGCTGTTCTTGTCCATCGACTTGGACAGGCCGCCCCGGATCAGTTTTTCGATTTCGCCGACGGATTTTTGCACTTCCGGCTCGGCCAGGAGTTGCTCGGTTTGGTTTTTGCTCTTTAGATCCGGAGTAGCCATGCCGAATGATGACGCATAGAACAAACATTCTTCCGGCGCGATTTTCGAGAGCAGTTGCGTTTCCGGCAGCGGAGGCACGCCCAAGGGCAATCCCAAGATTGGCAATAATACGATAAAATTAGTCAATACCGACATTTTTAATCCCCTTCAACAAGATAAACTTGGTTAAAATCAATTCACGAATTACGATACAATAATAATATAATCATTTGGGTAATCAATCCCCCCCAATCTAATTCGCCTAAGTCGGATACCCCAGTGAATTCTTTAATGAAACCGCTTGCTGTTTCGCGTTATCATCAACTCGTTCCCCGACCAACGGGATTATCCCGATTTTCGTGTCAGCGAAAATGTGATTTTCCTTTTGAACCTTTTGGTGCCCGTTCGCGGCCACAACTAAGTTTTTTCAAAATGCAAATTGGCGCAAGTTCTTATATTTGTTCAATTTGCAATTTGCAATTTGCATTTGTCAATTTGCAATAAAAAAGCATACTCGTTAAATGCGCTAAAATCTCGATAAAAAGATTCTATCACCCACTCTCTCCCTCCACCTTCCTTCTTACACCTATATTCGTTAAAATTGGCGACTTATTGATTTAAGTAGTTTTATTAAAACTCCGATCTCCCGAATTTCCCATGAAATCACCCTTCCCCGGTTATGTCCCCCCGGAATTGGACGAATTAGACGCCATGACGGTTTGGCCCACTATCGGCGCACATCCGCTGGGCCGGCTGGTCGGCCGCTTGTGCGCGAGTAAGATCGGCATTGGCCGATTCTTTACGCTCGGCAAGATTTGGGCGCTGGTCACAATTCCCCTGAGCCTGGCCGTGTTCTGCTGGCAACTGATGCCCTACATTTGCCGCCGCTACACGCTGACCAACCGGCGAATCATCATCCGCCGGGGCCTCCAGCCTCTGGACGCCAAATGGGTCGATCTGGACGGCTTCGACGCGATCGAAGTTGAAGTTCTGCCCGGCCAACAGTGGCTCCATGCCGGCGAACTGATTTTCAAACGCGGCGAGACCGAAGTCCTCCACCTTTCCGGCGTTTCCCGGCCCGAGGTGTTTCGGCAAGTCTGCCTGAACGCTCAAAACGCTCTTCTAAGCGT